>NZ_JBZAYE010000486.1:0-5648 GCF_058244205.1 Variovorax sp. 20P10.2.4 | reverse complement strand
CGCTCGTGGGTTTCGCGGGCGTGGGCATCGGCTTTGCCAACGTGGTGCCGATCCTGTTCGCGGCCTCGGCCAAGGTGCCGGGCGTGGAGCCGGCGCGCGGCATCGCGGCCGTCTCGGCGATCGCCTACCTGGGGTTCATGGCGGGCCCGGCGGTCATCGGGCTGATCGCGCGCGCCACCTCGCTGACGGCGGCGCTCTACGTGGTGGTGGTGTTCGCGGTCGCGCTGGCGGCCTCGGCGCGTTACGCCGCGGCCGGCATGCGCGGCGACTGACTGCGCCTCAGCGCAGCGCGGGCACCGACTTCAGCGAACGGATCGTGGCGTCGCCCATGGCGGCGCCGAATTTCTTGGCCAGCTTCTCGGCCACGTTGTCGCGGCGGGTGTAGTCGATGACTTCCTCGGCCTTGATCACCTCGCGCGCCACGTAGTCGACGTTGCCGAGCTGGTCGGCCAGGCCGTAGCTCACGGCCTGCTCGCCGCTCCAGAACAGGCCGCTGAACAGGCCCGGGGTGTCGAGCTTGAGGCGGTCGCCGCGGCCGGTCTTCACCACGTTGATGAACTGCTCGTGGATCTGGTCAAGCATCTTCTGCGCGTGTTCGCGCTGCGCGTCGTTCATCGGGCTGAAGGGATCGAGGAAGCCCTTGTTCTCGCCCGAGGTCAGCAGGCGGCGCTCGACGCCGACCTTCTCCATCGCGCCGGTGAAGCCGAAGCCGTCCATCAGCACGCCGATGCTGCCCACGATGCTGGCCTTGTCGACGTAGATCTTGTCGGCGCCGGCCGCGATGTAGTAGGCCGCCGAGGCGCAGGTTTCCTCGACCACGGCATAGACCGGCTTCTTGTGCTTGGCCTTCAGGCGCTTGATCTCGTCGTTGATGATGCCGGCCTGCACCGGGCTGCCGCCCGGCGAGTTGATCAGCAGCACCACGCCCTTGGCGCCGTCGTCCTCGAAGGCGGACTTCATGGCCGCCACGACGAACTCGGCGCTGGCATCGCCGCCATTGGCGATCTCGCCCTTGATCTCGACCACCGCGGTGTGAGCCGTGGTCTTGGCGGTGCTCGGCGCGCCGCGCGACAGCGCGAACCAGGCCAGGAAGATGAAAAAGGCCAGCCAGGCCAGCCGCGTGAAGGTCTTCCAGCGCCGCGTGGACTTCTGCTCGTTGAGGGCCGCGAAAGCCAGCTTCTCGAGCGTGGCGCGCTCCCAGCCGGGACGCTGAGTGGGATCGTTGGACATGGTGCGTTGGGGATCGGGCGAAGACGAAAGAGAAGGCGGGGCCGGCTCGAAAGGCTCGAAACCGTGGGGATCGGTGCGGTTCTGGTCGTTCATGGAAGCGGCAGGCGAACAGGCAGTCGCGAAGCGCGGCGCTTGCTAGAAGTTGAGGGGTTGAAGGTTCCAGGCAGTATGCCAGTGCACCACGCCGTCGCGCTCGCTCAGCGCGATCTTCACGAGGCCGCCGCGGCACGGCCCGCCTGCGCATTCGCCGGTGTCGGGCCGGTACACGGCGCCATGGGTGGCGCACAGCAGCCACTGGCCGGTGTCGTCGAAGAAGCGGTCGGGCTGGAAGTCCATTTCCATCGCCACGTGGCTGCAGCGGTTGAGGTAGGCGTGCGGCTGGCCCTCGAAGCGCACCGCGAAGGCGCGGCAGGTCTCGCCGCCGTAGACCACGTCGAAAGGCACGGCCTGGCTGCCCTCCACCAGGTCGGCGCCATTGCACAGGGGAATGCTGTCTTCGCTCATGGCAGGCGATTGTCGTGTCAGGCGTTGCCCAGCAGCCAGGCCTCGAGGTCGGCGATCGAGTGCGCGATGTGCAGCGGCTTGAACTCGGCGAAGCTGTCGGGCTCGTGCGCGCCGTAGCTCACGCCGACGCTGGCGCAGCCCGCGTTCACCGCCAGCTGCAGGTCGTGCGTGGTGTCGCCGATCATCAGCGTGCGCTCGGGGGCCACCTCGAGCTCCTCCATCAGCTCGAGCAGCATGCGCGGATGCGGCTTGCCGAAGGTCTCGTCGGCGGTGCGCGAGGCATCGAAGCGGTCGCGCAGCGCCACCGTCTTGAGCGCCTCGTTGAGCCCGCGGCGCGACTTGCCGGTGGCCACGGCCAGCTTGTGGCCGCGCGCGCGCAGCGCGTCGAGCATCGGCAGCACGCCGCCGAACAGCACGATGTCGTCCTGGTGCTGCAGGTAGTGGTAGCGGTAGCGGGCACCGAGCTCGGGGTACTTCTCCTTCGGCACGTCGGGCGCGGCGCGCGCCAGCGCCTCGGCCAGTCCCAGGCCGATGACCCAGGCGGCATCGTCCTCGCTGGGCTTGGCACCGCCGACGTCGACCACCGCCGCCTGGATGCAGCGCACGATCAGCCGCGTGGAGTCGTAGAGGGTGCCGTCCCAGTCGAAGGCGATCAGGTCGAAGCGCGGGGGACGGGCGTTGTCTGCAGAGTCAGTCATGGGTCGTGGGCGTGGGGTGTAGCGTCATCGCGTCGAGCGCGGCGGGCGGCATCAGCGAGCGCAGCTCGGGCGGCAGCTCGGCCTGCAGCGCGACGCGCTCGCCGGTGGCGGGATGGTTGAACTGCAGCCGCCAGGCGTGGAGGAACATGCGCTTGAGGCCCAGCTTCTGCAGCGCGCGCCGGCGCTCGGATTCGCCGTACTTGTCGTCGCCGGCGATCGGATGGCCGGCCGACGCCAGGTGAACGCGGATCTGGTGCGTGCGGCCGGTCTTGATGGTGACGGCGAGCAATGACATCGGCGTGGCATCGCCGGGCAGCGACAGCGTGGCCAGCGCTCGCACCAGCGTCACGGCGCGCATCGCGTCGGGATGGTCCTTGGCCACCACGCGCACGCGGCGCTCGCCGGCACCGGCGCCGCCGTCGGGCAGCAGGTACTTGGCGAGCGGCGCGTCGAGCACCTTCTTGTTGGCGGGCCAGGCGCCCTCGACCAGCGCCAGGTAGGTCTTGCCGGTCTCGCGCTCGCGGAACTGCTCCTGCAGCGCCACCAGCGCGCTGCGCTTCTTGGCGACCAGCAGGATGCCCGAGGTCTCGCGGTCGAGCCGGTGCACCAGCTCGAGGAATTTCGCGCCCGGGCGCGCCGTGCGCAGCTGCTCGATCACGCCGAAGCTCACGCCGCTGCCGCCATGCACCGCCACGCCGGCGGGCTTGTCGACGGCCAGCACGGCCTCGTCCTCGAGCAGCAGCGGGAATTCGCGCGCCGGCGCGGCGCTCGCGGCCTCCTCGGCGCGTTCGGCCACGCGGATCGGCGGCAGCCGCACCACGTCGCCGGTCTCGACGCGGGTCTCGGCCTGCACCCGTCCCTTGTTGATGCGCACCTCGCCCGACCGGATGATCCGGTAGACGTGGGTCTTCGGCACGCCTTTCAGATGGCGGAAGAGGAAGTTGTCGAGGCGCTGCCCGGCCGACTCGGCGTCGATCGTGAGGAAGCGGATGGCCGCCGGCTCTCCGGCAAACTCCTTAGCCGCGGGGGCTTGCTTCGCACCTATAATGTTTTTCACCAGCGCGGTCGTGTAAGTGCTTGATTAGACAGAAGTTTAGAGCACTGCTGTCAAACACCCCGGCGGCGCTGCGAGGTCGATGCCGCTTTGGCGACGAGCCTGCAAACCCCGCGCAACTGCGCAAAGTGGCAGGCCAGACGCCCAAGTCAAGCCGACACCCACGAAACACCGATACGGAATACCAGCCTGCAGCCTCCAGCTGCCGGCGGATCGAAGCGAGTCCCTTTGTGCTGATGCTGCTGATTCAAATATGCCTGCGCTGGCTGACCTGGTCCCGACCAGCGGCCTCGGGCATCGAATCGCCAGAACCGCGCGCCACCCCTGCGCAACGGGCTGTCAAAAAGACAGCCTCTCAGCACCACGAAGGGCTCGCCCCCATCCACGCGCCCCCACTCCGGCTGTCGTCACCGAGCTGACGCTCGAGACGGCCGCTCGCGCTCGCGCGCCGCGGCACCCAGCATCCGGAGCCAAGCGGCAATTCCCCAAGTTTCGCGGGCGTCGTCCGTGCATCGTTGGCCCTCCAGGGCCGGTAGAACGATACATATAAGGACAACGCATCATGAAGCGGATGCTGATCAATGCCACGCAGGCCGAAGAACGCCGCCTGGCCATCGTCGACGGGCAGAAGCTCCTCGACTACGAAATCGAGATCGAGGGACGCGAACAGCGCAAAGGCAACATCTACAAGGCCGTCGTGACCCGCGTCGAGCCCAGCCTCGAAGCCTGTTTCGTCGACTACGGCGAGGACCGCCACGGCTTCCTGCCGTTCAAGGAAATCTCCAAGCAATACTTCGCCGAAGGCGTCTCGGCCAGCCAGGCCCGAATCCAGGACGTCATCAAGGAGGGCCAGGAACTGGTCGTCCAGGTCGAGAAGGAAGAGCGCGGCAACAAGGGCGCGGCCCTCACCACCTTCATCTCGCTGGCCGGCCGCTACGTCGTGCTGATGCCGAACAACCCGCGTGGCGGTGGCGTTTCGCGCCGCATCGAGGGCGACGACCGCGCCGAGCTCAAGGAGGCGATGGACCAGCTCGAGTACCCGAAGGGCATGAGCATCATCGCGCGCACCGCCGGCATCGGCCGCTCGGCGCCCGAACTCCAGTGGGACCTGAACTACCTGCTCAAGCTCTGGACCGCCATCGACGGCGCGGCCAAGGGCGGCAAGGGCGCCTTCCTGATCTACCAGGAATCCTCGCTCGTGATCCGCGCGATCCGTGATTACTTCAATCACGACATCGGCGACATCCTGATCGACACCGACGACATCTACGACCAGGCGCAGCAGTTCATGGCGCACGTCATGCCCGAGCATGCCGCCCGCGTGAAGCGCTACCGCGACGACGCCGCCCTGTTCAGCCGCTTCCAGATCGAGCACCAGATCGAATCGGCCTACGCTCGCACCGTGCAGCTGCCCTCGGGCGGCGCCATCGTGATCGACCACACCGAGGCGCTGGTCTCGGTCGACGTGAACTCGGCCCGCGCCATCAAGGGCGGCGACATCGAGGAAACCGCGACCCGCACCAACCTCGAAGCCGCCGACGAAGTGGCGCGCCAGATGCGCCTGCGCGACCTCGGCGGCCTGATCGTCATCGACTTCATCGACATGGACGAGTCGAAGAACCGCCGCGAAGTCGAAAGCCGCCTGCGCGACGCGCTGCGCCAGGACCGCGCGCGCGTGCAGTTCGGCTCGATCAGCAAGTTCGGCCTGATGGAAATGAGCCGCCAGCGCCTGAAGCCGGCGCTGTCCGAAGGCTCGTCGATCCCCTGCCCCCGTTGCGGCGGCTCGGGCCACATCCGCGACACCGAATCGAGCGCGCTGCAGATCCTGCGCATCATTCAGGAAGAGTCGATGAAGGACAACACCGCCGCCGTGCACGTGCAGGTGCCGGTGGAAGTCGCGTCCTTCCTGCTCAACGAGAAGCGCACCGAGATCGCCAAGATCGAGCTCAAGCAGCGCGTGAGCGTGCTGATGGTGCCGAACAAGACGCTCGAGACGCCCAACTACAAGCTCGAACGCCTGAAGCACGACGATCCGCGCCTCGACCACATCGAGGCCAGCTACAAGATGGCCGACGAGATCGAGGACCCGACCTCGGTCACGCGCCGCTCGCAGGAACCCACCAACAAGCAGACGCCGGTCATCAAGGGCGTGCTGCCCGACG
>NZ_JBZAYE010000485.1:0-5648 GCF_058244205.1 Variovorax sp. 20P10.2.4 | reverse complement strand
CCGGGCTGCGCCCGCACTACCACGCCAACTACTACGGCGCCTACTTCCGCGATCCCGATGGCAACAAGCTCTGCGTCTGCTGCCATGACCCGGTGTAACTAGAAGGCCCGCTCCTGCACCGTCGCGTGCGGGTGCAACGGATGCGTCAGCGTGTCCGCGATCAGCCGCAGCGCGTCGTCGCACTCCTCGCGCGACATCGGGCCGCCGAGGCAGATGCGCACCGCGTCGGGCGGATCGCCGTCGGTCGAGAAGGCCGCGCTCGCGACCACGCCCACGTTGCGCGTGCGCAGGAAGGAGGCGAACTCGACCGGGCTCCAGCCCGGCGTGAGCGGCAGCCAGGCATGGAAGCCCTCGGGATGGGCCTGCAGCCCGTGGCCGCCGAGGTGGCGCGCGGCCAGCAGCTGGCGCGCGGCCGATTCGGCGCGCACCGCCTGCAGCATGGCGTCGGCCGTGCCGTCCTCGACCCACATCGTGGTCAGCGCATTGGTGACCGGCGAGGCCATCACCGTGGTGGCGCGCAGGGCACCCGCGAGCCGCTGCGACTGGCGCGCGGTCGGCGCGCAGACATAGGCGCTGCGCAGCCCCGCGCCGAAGCACTTGGAGAAGCCGGTGACGTAGTAGGTCAGCGCGGGCGCCAGCGTGGCGAGCGTGGGCGGCATCTGGCGCGGCAGCATGCCGTAGGCGTCGTCCTCGATGATCGGCACCGCGTAGCGCAGCGCCACGTCGGCCAGCGCCTCGCGCCGCGCGCGGCTCACGGTGCCGGTGGTGGGGTTGAGCAGGGTCGGGTTGCAGTACAGCGCCTTGGGCTTCAGGGTCTTGCAGGCGTGCTCGAAGGCATCGGCGATCGGGCCGTCGTCGTCGAGCTGCAGCGCATGCAGCTGCACGCCGAGCTGGGCCGCGATGGCCTTGATGCCCGGGTAGGTCAGCGATTCCACGCACACCAGCTCGCCGGGCCGCGCGAGCTGCGAGATCAGCGCGGTCAGCACGCCGTGGATGCCGGGGCACACGAGGATGCGGTCGACGCCGGCCTCGGGCACGTGCGGGCGCAGCCACTGCATCGCGGCCTCGCGGTCGTGCACCGTGCCGCCGAAGTCCTGGTAGCGCAGCAGGTCGTAGAGGTCGGCCTGCGCGAAGGCCTGCGCGGCGCCCTCGTGCATGCGCGCCACCAGGTGCTCGTCGCGCGGCTCGGGCGGCATGTTCATCGTCATCTCGGCGCCGCTGCCGCCGCGCAGCCGCAGGCTGGGGCTGCCGGTGCGGATGAAGGTGCCGGTGCCCGCGCGCGAGTCGATCAGCCCGCGCTTGCGCGCCTCGGCATAGCCGCGCGCCACGGTCGTGTAGTTGAGCTGCAGGTCCGCGGCCAGCTCGCGCAGCGTGGGCAGCCGGTCGCGCGCGCCGAGCCGGCCGGTGCGGATGTCGTCGGCGATCAGGTCGGCCAGCAGCAGGTAGGCCGGCTTGGCGCTGGCGCGCAGCTGCTTGCGCCAGTGCAGCGTGATGGGGGCGATCGGGGCGGTGTCGGTGGCGGCCACTTGATTGCATCCATTGATTGCATCGGGGGACCGATCAACCCGCAGGAAACGTGCCCGTCCCCTGGGGGCTTCGAGGGCCGGCGATGCCTCGAACGGGTGCGATCAACCCCATTGATCGGGTGCATTGATCGCACGCCGGACGCTTCGCCACGGTGCGGCCCGGCCCGCCGCGAACGCCGCGCGACCCGTCCGCGGCACCCGCGCGGAAATTTTTTCGCGCCCGCATGCGGCACCGCTGCGCCTTGATCGCAACTTGATTGCATCGCGGGCCCCGCGCCTTGGCACATGGCATGCGAAGAAGAAGGCGCGCAGACGCTGCTGCGTTCCTCTCCTTCATCCCTTTCACCGGAGTACCCCATGCCCACCGTGACCCGTCCCCGCAACGAAAAAGGCGAGTTCCTCGTCGACTACGAAGAGAAGGTGTTCGAAGACGTGAAGGCCGAGCCCGGCGAGAAGGCGCTCGTGACCTTCCACACCGTGGCCTTCGAAGGCTCGATCGGCTTCGTCAACCTGCTGCAGGCCACGCGCCTCAAGCGCAAGGGCTTCGAGACCTCGATCCTGCTCTACGGCCCCGGCGTCACGCTGGGCGTGCAGCGCGGCTTTCCGACGCTGGGCGACGAGGCCTTCCCGGGCCACCAGAACTTCAACAAGCAGATCGCCACCTTCATCGCCGAGGGCGGCAAGGTCTACGCCTGCCGCTTCGCGCTGCAGGCGCTCTACGGCCACGGCGAGGGCGCGCTGATCGAGGGCATCAAGCCGATCAACCCGCTCGACGTGCTCGACCTGATCCTGCTGCACCGCAAGGCCAACGCCTTCATCCTCGACACCTGGACGCTGTGATGCCCACCCCCGTTGCTTGCTCACTTCGTGTAGCCGCCTCCCCCCTCAAGGGGGCAACACCAGCGGCCCGGCAAAGCCGGTTCCGCGGTGTTTCCCGAACGGGCCTCGCTGCGCTCGCCGCGGCATCGTGCTGAGGTGCGGCGATGGGGACCTCCAATTCTTCCCGCATCGTCCGCGCCGCGGCGATCCAGATCGCACCGGACTTCGACCGTCCCGACGGCACGCTCGATCGGGTGTGCAGCGCGATCGACGAAGCGGCTTCAAAGGGCGCGCAGCTCGCGGTCTTTCCCGAGACCTTCGTGCCCTACTACCCCTACTTCAGCTTCGTGCTGCCGCCGGTGCTGCAGGGCGCGCCGCACCTGCTGCTGGCCGAGCGCGCGGTGGTGGTGCCCGGCCCGGTCACGCAGGCCGTGGCCGAGCGGGCGCGCGCCCGCGGCGTGGTGGTGGTGCTCGGCGTGAACGAGCGCGACCACGGCAGCCTCTACAACACGCAGCTGGTGTTCGACGCCGACGGCACGCTGGCGCTCAAGCGCCGCAAGATCACGCCGACCTACCACGAGCGCATGGTCTGGGGCCAGGGCGACGGCGCCGGGCTCAAGGTGGTCGACACCGCCATCGGCCGCGTCGGCGCGCTGGCCTGCTGGGAGCACTACAACCCGCTGGCGCGCTACAGCCTGATGGCGCAGCACGAGGAGATCCACTGCGCGCAGTTCCCGGGCTCGCTGGTGGGCCCGATCTTCGCCGAGCAGATGGAGGTGACGATCCGCCACCACGCGCTCGAGTCGGGCTGCTTCGTGGTCAACGCCACCGGCTGGCTCAGCGACGAGCAGATCCGCAGCGTCACGCCCGACCCCAACCTGCAGAAGGCGCTGCGCGGCGGCTGCCACACGGCCATCGTCTCGCCCGAGGGCCGGCATCTCGCGCCGCCGCTCACCGAGGGCGAGGGCATGGTGATCGCCGACCTCGACATGGCGCTGATCGCCAAGCGCAAGCGAATGATGGATTCGGTGGGCCACTACGCGCGCCCCGAGCTGCTCTCGCTCGCCATCGACGACCGGCCCGCGGCCACCACCGTGCCGATGCACACCCTTTCTTCCCACCCACGGAGCCCCGACCATGACGACGACCGCCGCCCTCGCATCGAACCCCGCACCGAATCCCGCGCCGGTGGACAGCCGCCAGCTGATGACGGAGCTCCAGTCCTTCGGGTTGCGGCTGGTTGATCCCGGCGCGGGTGCCGCCAGCCGCCGCGGCGGTGCCGGCCCCTCGGACCACAAGGCCGTGCTGGTCGACGGCCACACGATCATGGTGCCGGTGCACACCGCGAGCGCCTGGCATTCGCCGTTCACGGCCGAGGCACCGGACGCGCAGGGCGTGAGCCGCGTGATGCGCGGCAGCATCCCGATCGCGAACATCGCCTTTCCGCGCCAGCCGCGCTTCTATGCGATGCAGACCTTCGATGGCGTGCCCTATTCGCACATCGCGACGCTGCACGGCAGCGACGTGCTCGCCACCACCGTGCTGCAGACCTGCATCCGCTACGAGAGCCGGCGCAAGAGCTGCAAGTTCTGCGCGATCGGCCAGTCGCTCGCGGCCGGCCGCACCATCGCGCACAAGACGCCGCAGCAGCTCGCCGAGGTGGCGCGCGCGGCCGTGCTGCTCGACGGCGTGAAGCACATGGTGCTGACCACCGGCACGCCCAACGCCACCGACCGCGGCGCGGCGGTGCTGTGCGAGAGCGCCTTCGCGATCAAGGCCGCAGTCGACATCCCGATCCAGGGCCAGTGCGAGCCGCCCGACGACGACCGCTGGTTCCAGCGCATGAAGGCCGCGGGCATCGACACGCTGGGCATGCACCTAGAGGTGGTCACGCCCGAGGTGCGCGAACGCATCATGCCGGGCAAGGCCAGCGTGCCGGTGTCGCGCTACATGAGCGCCTTCGAGGCCGCGGTGGCGGTGTTCGGCCGCGGCCAGGTCAGCACCTACATCCTCGCGGGCCTCGGCGATTCGCGCGAGGCCATCCTCTCGATCTGCGACGAACTGCTCGCGCGCGGCGTCTATCCCTTCGTCGTGCCCTTCGTGCCGATCAGCGGCACGCCGCTCGAGGACCATCCCGCCCCCACGCCCGAGTTCATGAAGTCGCTGCTCGAGCCGCTGGGCCGGCGCGTCGCGGCCGCTGGCCTGCGCTCGGCCGACATCAAGGCCGGCTGCGGCAAGTGCGGCGCGTGTTCTTCTTTGTCCGTCTACGAGGCCTGAGATGAAGACCGCCGAAGCCTGGAGCGAGCTGCCGCTGGCCTACGCGCCGGTCGAATACCTCGTGCGCGAGGCGGCCCAGCAATGGGAGCGCGACGAGGCGATGGCGCTGCGCCGCGCCGTGTTCTGCATCGAGCAGGGCATCTTCGCGCGCGACGACCGCGACGCGATCGACGACCATGCGCTGCTGCTGGTCGCGATGTCGTGCAACGCCGGCATGCCCGAGCAGGTGGTGGGCACGGTGCGCATCCACCGCGGCGCTGCAGCAGGAGAATGGTGGGGCTCGCGGCTCGCGGTGCACCCGGCCTTCCGCAGCCAGGGCCACCTGGGCGCGACGCTGATCCGGCTCGCGGTGTCGCGCGCCCATGCGCTGGGCTGCACGCTGTTCCTCGCGCAGGTGCAGCTGCAGAACGAGCCGCTGTTCCGCAAGCTCGGCTGGACCACGCTCGGCGAATGCGAGGTGCAGGGCCGCCCGCATGCGCGCATGCGCGCCGACCTCGGCTTCTATCCGCCCTGCCACGACCCGGTCAGCGGCTTCGTCACGCGCGCGAAGGTGCCGCGATGAGCCGCGCCGCCGAGATCGCCGAAGCGCTGCGCGCCACGCGCGGCTTCGCCCACAAGCGCGACATCAGCGAGGTGGTGGCCGCACTGGGCCGCTCGCTGCCCGGCGGCCACGCGGCGCTCGCGCAGGCGGTGCCAGTGGGCGACGACTGCGCCGCCATTCCCGACGGCCGCGGCGGCTACCTGCTGTTCGCGATCGAGGGACTGGTCGAGGACTTCATCGTGCGCATGCCCTGGTTCGCGGGCTACTGCGGCGTGATGGTCAACGTGAGCGACATCTACGCGATGGGCGGGCGCCCGACCGCGGTGGTCGACGCGCTCTGGAGCAGCGGCATGAACCCGGCCGACCAGGTGCTCGGCGGCATGGCCGAGGCCGCGGCGCGCTACGGCGTGCCGATCGTCGGCGGCCACAGCAACAACCGCAGCGAGCGGCCGCAGCTCGCGGTCGCGATCCTCGGCCATGCGCGC
>NZ_JBZAYE010000484.1:0-5670 GCF_058244205.1 Variovorax sp. 20P10.2.4 | reverse complement strand
CCGCCCACCTGGTGGGTCGCGACCTTCTCGGTGCTGGGCGCGCTCACGGCGCTGTTCTACCTGTTCCTGAGCTTCGCGCGGCTAGAGATCTTCAAGATGCTGCTGGCCTCCTTCTTCCCGCTGCTGCTGTTGATCCTCTCGGTGCTGGGCTCGATCGTGCTGGGTCTCGCCACGCCCACCGAGGCCGCGGCCATGGGCGCGCTCGGCGGCATGCTGCTGGCGGCGGCCTACCGGCGGCTCAACTTCACGGTGCTCAAGGAGTCGGTGTTCCTCACCGCCAAGACCTCGGCGATGGTGTGCTGGCTGTTCGTGGGCTCGGCCATCTTCTCGGCCGCCTTCGCGCTGCTCGGCGGCCAGGCGCTGGTCGAGGAATGGGTGCTGAGCATGAACCTCACGAAGGTGCAGTTCCTGCTGCTGAGCCAGGTGATCATCTTCCTGCTCGGCTGGCCGCTCGAGTGGACCGAGATCATCGTGATCTTCATGCCGATCTTCATCCCGCTGCTCGACAACTTCGGCGTCGATCCGCTGTTCTTCGGCCTGCTGGTGGCGCTGAACCTGCAGACCGCCTTCCTCTCGCCGCCAGTGGCGATGGCGGCCTTCTACCTCAAGGGCGTGAGCCCGCCGCATGTGACGCTGAACCAGATCTTCCTCGGCATGCTGCCCTTCATGGGCATCCAGATCTTCGCGATCTTCCTGCTCTACATGTGGCCGCAGATCGGCCTGTGGCTGCCGCAGCTGCTCTACAAGTAGTAAGAACGACGGCGGAGGGGAAACGCATGGCGGCGGCCGACCACCGACCGCCGCCATGCGCGCGGTCTCACTCGCCTTCGATCTTCGCGGCCTCGACCACCTTGCCCCAGCGCACGTATTCGGCCTTGCTGTAGTCGGCGAGCTTCTGCGGGTTCATGTAGTCGGCCGTGGCGCCGAGCTCGGCGGCCTTCTGCTGGAAGGCCGGCGTGGCCACCACCTTGGCGATCTCGGCACTGAGCCTGTCGATCACGGGCTGCGGCGTCTTGGCGGGCGCGAACACCGCGAACCACGAGGTCGCGTCGAGGTTCGGCAGCCCGACCTCGGCCGCGGTCGGCACGTTCGGCAGCGAGGCCACGCGCGCCTTGCCGGTGACGGCCACCGCGCGCAGCTTGCCCGACTGGATGAACGGCATGAAGGGCGGCGGCGTGCCGAAGGTCATGTCGACCTGCGCGCCCAGCAGGTCCTGCAGCGCCGGGCCGGTGCCCTTGTAGGGGATGTGCGTGAGCTGGATGCCGGCCTGCTGCTCGAGCATGGCGCCGGTCACGTGCTGCAGCGAGCCCGGGCCCGAGGAGGCATAGGTCAGCTTGCCCGGGTTGGCCTTGGCATAGGCGATCAGCTCGGCCATGGTCTTCACCGGCAGGCCCTCGCGCACCACCACCACCTGCGGCGCGCTCAGCACGTTGGCCACGGCGCGGAAGTCCTCGGGCACCCACTGCGCCTTCTGCTTCGTGACGTGGGGCGAGATGACGTGGTAGCCCGAGTACTGCATCAGCAGCGTGTGGCCGTCGGCCTCGGCGCGCTTGACCGCCACCGCCGCGATCACGCCGCTGGCGCCGCCGCGGTTGTCGACCACCACCGGCTGGCCCAGCGCCTTGCCCAGCGGATCGGCGAGCATGCGCCCGGCGATGTCGGTGGTGCCGCCGGCGGCCGTGGGCACCAGCATCGTGATCGGCTTGGAGGGATAGGTCTGAGCCATGGCCGGGCCGGCGAGCAGCGCGGCCGCGGCCAGCGCGGCGATGAAGCGAAGGGGTTGCATTCGAATGTCTCCTGGTCTTGTGGGATGAAAGGGAAGCAAAGCGGTTTCAGTGCGCGCGCGCGGCCTCGCGCGCCAGCGCGCGTTCGCGCGTGGCCTCGAAGTCCGCGGGCGGCGCATGCAGGTCGAGCCGGCGGCCGGCCTTGACGATCTGGCTCGGGATGTCGTGGCCGATCAGCGCCGGCAGCCGGCGCGCGGCATCGATCACGCGCGCTAGGTCGACGCCGGTGTCCCAGCCCGAGAGCTCGAGCGCATGCACGATCTCCTCGCTGCAGACGTTGCCGGTGGCGCCCGGTGCATAGGGGCAGCCGCCGATGCCGCCGATCGAGGCATCGAAGCGGCGCGCGCCGGCGTCGATGCCGGCCAGCACGTTGGCCAGCCCCATGCCGCGCGTGTTGTGGAAGTGCAGCGTGAGCTCGGTACCGGGCCAGCGCTGCAGGAAGGCGCGCGCGAGCCCGTGCACCTGGCCGGGCCAGGCCATGCCGGTGGTGTCGCACAGGGTGACGCCGCCGGCGCCGAGTTCCTCGACGAAGCGCTCGCACCAGCCGAGCACGCCGGCCTCGGCCACGTCGCCCTCGATCGGGCAGCCGAAGCTGCACGACAGCGAGACGTTGACCGCCACGCCGGCCTGGCGCGCGAGCGCCGCCACTTCGGCCAGCGCGCGGAACGACTGCTCGCGCATCATGCGCAGGTTGGCGAGGTTGTGGCTCTCGCTGGCCGACATCACGAGGTTCATCTCGTCCACGCGCGCATCGATCGCGCGCTCGGCACCGCGCACGTTGGGCACCAGCGCGGTGTAGGCCACGCCCTCCATGCGCTCGATCTCGCGCAGCACCACCTCGGCGTCGCGCAGCGCGGGAATCGCCTGCGGCGAGACGAAGGCCGAGACCTCGATCTTCGCCATGCCGGCGCGCGAGAGCGCGTTGCACAGCGCGATCTTGTCCTCGGTCGGCACGAAGGCCGCCTCGACCTGCAGGCCGTCGCGCAGGCCCACCTCGCACATCCGCACGCGACGATCGCCGTCGAATGTTCTTCCGTTCCAGACCGCGTCGTTCATGCAACCACCTTCCTGCCGCGCAAGGCGGCGATGTCTTCCGATGTGAATCCGATCTCGCCGAGCACCGCGTCGGTGTCGTCGCCCAGCCGCGGCGCCGAGGAGCGCACCGTACCCGGCGTGCCCATGAGCTTGGGCACCACGCCGGGCACCTCGATCTCGTGGCCGTCGCGCGTGGACTGGCGCAGCAGCATCTCGCGCGCGCGGTAGTGCGGGTCCTCGGCGATGTCCTTCGCGGTGTAGACCTTGCCCGCGGGCACGCGCGCCGCGCCGAGGACTTCGAGCACCGTCGCCACCGACTGCGGCAGCGTCCAGGCCTCGATCGCCTGGTCGATCTCGGCCACGCGCGCCACGCGGCCCGCGTTGTTCGCGAGCGCGGGATCGGCACCGAGGTCGTCGCGGCCGATGCTCTGCATGAGCCGGCGGAAGATGCTGTCGCCGTTGCCCGCGATCAGCACGTAGCCGTCGGCGCAGCGGTAGGCGTTCGAGGGCGCGATGCCCGGCAGCGCGCTGCCCGCGGCCTCGCGCACCGCGCCGAAGGCGCTGTACTCGGGCACCAGGCTCTCCATCACGTTGAACACCGCCTCGTTGAGCGCCACGTCGATGACCTGGCCCTGGCCGCCGTTGACCTTGCGGTGGTAGAGCGCGGTCAGCACGCCGATGGTGCCGTGCAGCGCGGCCAGCGTGTCGCCGATCGAGATGCCGCAGCGCACCGGCACCCGGCCCGGTTCGCCCGTGAGATGGCGCAGTCCGCCCATGGCCTCGCCGATGGCGCCGAAGCCCGGCAGGTCGCGGTAGGGGCCGGTCTGGCCATAGCCCGAGATGCGCAGCATCACCAGGCCCGGGTTGCGCTCGCGCAGCACCTCGTAGCCCATGCCCCAGCCCTCGAGCGTGCCGGGGCGGAAGTTCTCGATCAGCACGTCGGCCTCGGCGATCAGCCGGCGCGCGATCTGCTGGCCCTCCTCGCTGCGCAGGTCGAGCGCCAGCGAGCGCTTGTTGCGCGACTGCACCTGCCACCAGACCGAGGTGCCGTCCTGCAGCAGGCGCCAGTTGCGCAGCGGGTCGCCGCTGCCGGGCGGCTCGATCTTGATCACGTCGGCGCCGAATTCGCCGAGCGTCTTGCCGGCGAAGGGGCCGGCGATCAGCTGGCCCATCTCGATGACGCGCAGGCCTTGCAGCGCGCCGGGACTCAGGGGAAGGTTCATGGCTTGGGGGCTTTCTCGGCGAAGGCGACGGCGGACGCATGCAGCGCGCCGCTCGCGGGGGAACGTGGCGCGGCCGACGGGCGCGGCTCGCGCCGGCGCAGCGATTCGGGCAGCGCGAAGGCCAGCAGCGCGGCGCACAGCAGCGCCAGCGCGCCGATGACGTAGAGCGCGGGCGTGGTGCTGCCGCTCAGGTCCTTGATGCGGCCCACCATCACCGGGCTCACGATGCCGCCGAGCTGGCCCAGCGTGTTGATCAGCGCGATGCCGCCGGCCGCGGCCGCGCCGCTCACCAGCTTGGGCGGCAGCGCCCAGAAGGCCGGGATCGAGGCGATCACGCCCGCGCCCATCACGGCCAGCGCGAGCACCAGCAGGTCGGTGTGGTGGTCGAACAGGCCGGCCGCGAAGAAGCCGATGGCCGCGAGCAGCAGCAGCGCGATCACGAAGCGGCGGCGCTCGCCGCTGCGGTCCGACAGCCGCCCGACCACCACCATCGCGATCGCGCCGCACAGGTAGGGCACGGCCGTCAGCAGGCCGATCGCCGTGGGATCGGTGCTGCCCGATGCGCGGATCAGGTGCGGGGCCCAGAAGTTCAGGCCATAGGACGCGACCTGGATCAGGAAGTAGATCAGCCCGAGCATGAGGAAGCCCGGCGTCTTCAGCGCGTCGAGCAGCGAGCCATGGGCGCCGGCCGCGCCGCCCCGTTCGGCGATGCGCAGCGACAGCCGCGTGCGCTCGTCGGGCGTGAGCCAGTGCGCGTCGGCGATGCGGTCGTCGAGCCGCACGAACACCAGCAGGCCGAGCGCGATGCACGGCAGCCCGCCGACCAGGAACAGCCAGTGCCAGCCGGCCATGCCGAGCAGGCCGTCGAAGTGCGCGAGCACCAGGCCCGCGGCCGGCGCGCCGAACAGGCCCGCGAAGGCCGAGGCCAGGAACAGCATCGAGGTGATGCGGCCGCGGTGCGCGGCGGGGAACCACAGCGTGAGGTAGAACAGCACGCCGGGCGCGAAGCCCGCTTCCATCGCGCCGATCACGAAGCGCAGCGCATAGAACTGCCACTCGGTCTGCACGAACATCATGAGCGCGGTGGCCACGCCCCACGAGACCATGATGCGCGCGATCCAGCGCCGCGCGCCGACCTTGTAGAGCATCAGGTTGCTCGGCACCTCGAACAGCACGTAGCCGACCACGAACAGCCCGGCGCCGAAGCCGTAGGCGGTGTCGCTCAGGCCCAGGTCGCTCTGCAGCGCGAACTTGGCGAAGCTGATGTTGATGCGGTCGAAGAAGGCGAAGAGATAGCACACCATGATGAGCGGCATGATTCGCCACGCGACCTTGCGCACGATGGCGCCGTCGTCGTCGAGGAGGGAGGTGGGGGTAGCCATGGGAGCCTTTGTCTGCGCGGCTCGCCAGCACGACGCCGCATTCGTTGCCCGGATTCTGGGCAGCGCGGCCGCGCGGGAGAACGACAAAGGCGCGCACGCAGCTTTCGCGGAACGCGAAAGCGCCCGAGGGTTAACCCTGGCAGAGGTGGTCGATCAGGGTGCGCACGTGGCGCGGCACCACGCCGGCGTCGCGCAGGCCGATCAGCAGCCGGCGCTCGGCCCAGGCGTCGTCGAGCGCGATCTCGC
>NZ_JBZAYE010000483.1:0-5684 GCF_058244205.1 Variovorax sp. 20P10.2.4 | reverse complement strand
GCATGGAAGCCCAGGTGCGG
Source organism: Variovorax sp. 20P10.2.4 (assembly GCF_058244205.1). Taxonomy (NCBI): domain Bacteria; kingdom Pseudomonadati; phylum Pseudomonadota; class Betaproteobacteria; order Burkholderiales; family Comamonadaceae; genus Variovorax; species Variovorax sp. 20P10.2.4. Next base: position 5,664 of record NZ_JBZAYE010000483.1, on the reverse strand, counting down.
CACGCGCTGCGCGGCCGGGGTGCCGGCCAGCCGCGCCACGTCCACCAGGTCGGCGATCACGGCCGAGGCGGTCTGCTCCGAGCCGGCACCGGCGCCGTAGTACATCGTCACGCCCGAGGCATCGCCCTTGACCATCACCGCGTTCATCGAGCCGTTCACATGCGCCATCAGGTGCTCGGCGGGCACCAGCGCGGGCTGCACGCGCAGCTCGACGCCCTCCTCGCGGCGGCGCGCCACGGCCAGCAGCTTGACGCGAAAGCCCAGCTGCTCGGCGCAGGCCACGTCCAGCCCCTGCAGCGCCGTGATGCCCTCGGCCTGCACGTCGGCGAAGCGCAGCGGCATGCCGAAGGCATTGGCCGCGAGCAGCGTGAGCTTGTGGGCCGCGTCGATGCCCTCGATGTCGAAGGTCGGATCGGCCTCGGCATAGCCGAGCGCCTGGGCCTGCGCGAGCGACGCGCCGAAGTCCAGGCCCTCGTCGCGCATCTTGCTCAGGATGAAGTTGGTGGTGCCGTTGACGATGCCCGCCACCCATTCGATACGGTTGGCCACGAGGCCTTCGCGCAGCGCCTTCACGATCGGGATGCTGACCGCCACCGCGCCTTCGTAGGCCACCGCCACGCCGTGGCGGCGCGCGGCCTCGAAGATCTCGCCGCCATGCTCGGCCAGCAGCGCCTTGTTGGCCGTCACCACGTGCTTGCCGTGGGCGATCGCGGCCAGCACCCAGTCGCGCGCCGCGCCGGTGCCGCCGGCCACCTCGACCACCACGTCGAGCTCGGGATGGGTCGCGACGCGCATCGCATCGTCGGTGAGCGCCACGCCCTCGCCCACGATGCCGGCGGCGCGCGCGAGGTTGCGCGCGGCCACGATGACGATCTCGATGCCGCGGCCGGCGCGCGCGGCGATCTGGTCGTGGTTGCGTGCCAGCACGCGGAAGGTGCCCGAGCCGACGGTGCCGATGCCGATCATGCCCACGCGCAGCGGGCGCATGGCCTGGCTGGGCACGACGGTTTCGAGGGACTGGACGGGATCGCGGTACATGGGCTTCTCCAAACGACAAAAACAAAAACCCAGCTGCCAGAGCTGGGTTTCATTCGTTCGGGGGAAGAGCGATCACCAGGTGGCTGCCGGAACGGCCACCTGCGCGTGCTCAGGTGGCCGCGGTGGTAATGGTGGTAATCATTCGTGCATCCATTGCCCGGTCGGTCCGCGTGGAGGCGGACGGCATCATGCGGCCCATGCGGGCGGCGCTCGATGCGAAGGCGGGGAGGAAACACGACATGGGGCCGGAGTGTACAGGACGCCTCAGGCCGGCTCGGACTGGACCACGCGCGGCATGGCCGAGAGGCGCCCCTCGAGCCACACGCTGTAGCGCGAGAGCCCGAAGCACAGCAGCCAGTAGATCGCCGCGATGAACAGGTAGCCCTCGAGGTAGAACGGCCGCCAGGTCGGATCGCCGCCGAGCGACAGGCCGAGCGCGCCCGTGAGCTCGAACAGCCCCACCACCGTGACCAGCGAGGTGTCCTTGAGCGTGCCGACCACGTTGTTGGTCAGCGCCGGCACGACCAGCCGCAGCGCCTGCGGCAGCACGATGTCGCGCTGCACCGGCCAGCGGCCGAAGCCCAGCGCCATCGCGACCTCGGTCTGGCCGCGCGGCACGGCCTGCAGGCCGCCGCGGATGATCTCCGCCAGGTAGGCGGCCACGAACAGCGACAGCCCGGCCAGCACGCGCACCAGCACGTCGGGCTGCCAGCCCGCGGGCCACAGCAGCGGCAGCAGGAACGAGGCCATGAACAGCACCGAGATCAGCGGCACGCCGCGCACCAGCTCGATGTAGCTTGCGCAGAGCGTGCGCACCACCGGCCAGCCCGAGCGGCGCCCGAGCGCCAGCAGCAGCGCGAGCGGAAAGGCCAGCGCCAGCCCGACCACCGCGAGCCCGATGGTCAGCGGCAGGCCGCCCCAGCGGTTGGTCGGCACGTGGCTCCAGCCGAACACGCCGCCGCGCATCAGCAGCACGAAGGCCGCGAGCGCCAGCAGCCACAGCGCCGGCAGCCACCAGCGCCAGCTGCGCGGCCAGGCGCTGAGCACCGTGACCGCCGACAGCAGCGCGACCGCGATCGCGGGGCGCCACTGGTCTTCGTAAGGGAAGCGGCCGAACAGCATCGGCCGCCATTTCTCGGCCACCACGCCCCAGCAGGCGCCGTGCTGCACCGCTCGGCAGGCCTCGGCATCGGGGCGGAACACCGCGTGCACCACGGCCCAATCGACCAGGTGCCAGCCGGCCCAGGCCAGCAGCGCCGCGAGCAGCAGCGTGGCGAGCGTGCGCAGCGGCGAACCCCAGAGTTCGTGCCGCCAGGCGATCGGGCCTCGCACGACCCTCATCGCCAGCCCCGCAGCGCGACGCGCGCGTTGTAGCGGTTCATGCCCAGCGAGATCACGAGCGACAGCAGCAGGTAGACCGCCATGATGATCGCGATGCACTCGAAGGCGCGGCCGTTCGCGCCGATGGTGGTGTTGGCCACCGACACCAGCTCGGGATAGCCGACCGCCACTGCGAGCGAGGAGTTCTTGACCAGGCTCAGCACCTGGTTCGTGAGCGCCGGCACGATCACGCGCAGTGCCTGCGGCAGGATCACGATGCGCAGTTGCTGCACCGGCGAGAAGCCCATCGCCTGCCCCGCGAGCACCTGCCCTTGCGACACCGACAGGATGCCCGCGCGCACGATCTCGGCCACGAAGGCGGCCGAGTAAAACGACAGGCCCGCGACGATGGTCACGTACTCGGGGCTCAGCGCCGCGCCGCCGTTCACGCCGAAGTCGCCGCGCTCGGGCCATTCGAGGTGCGTGGGCCACCAGCCGCCCTCGCCCGCCACCGGCCACGGCACGCTGAGGCCGCCCTTGCTGAGCCACACGCCCGGCAGCAGCCGCACCGGCTCGGTCGGATCGGGCAGCAGGTTCGCCATCACGAAGGCCAGCATCAGCAGCTGCACCAGCAGCGGCACGTTGCGCAGCAGCTCGACGTAGGCGGTGCAGATGCCGCGCACCAGCACGTGCGGCGCGAGCCGACCGATGCCGATCAGGGTGCCGAGCAGCACCGAGAAGACGACCGCCGGCACCGCGGCGCGCACTGTGTTGACGAGGCCGGCGAGGAAGGCCCGCCACGATGGCTGGCTGGCCTCGAAATCGAGCCAGCCCTCGCTGATCGCGAAGCCCGCGGGCTCGGTGAGGAAGTCGAAGCCCGAGCGCACGCCGCGCGCGCGCAGTACCTCGAGCGCGTGGTGCACGACCCAGAAGGCGCCGGCCACCACGGCCAGCACCAAGAGCACCTGCACGGCCCAGGCCAGCCAGGCCGAGCGGCGCGCGCCGCCCGCGGCCCGAAGGCTCATCGCACCGGCGGTGCGTAGATCAGGCCGCCCTTGCTCCAGAGGTTGTTGGAGCCGCGCGGCAGCTTCAGCACCGACTTCGGTCCGACGTTGCGCTCGAAGATCTCGCCGTAGTTGCCCACGGCCTTGATCGCGCGATAGGACCAGTCCTTGTCGAGGCCCAGCAGCTTGCCGAGGTCTTCACCGGCGCCCAGCAGGCGCTGCTGCGCGGGGTCCTTGCTCGAGGCCTTGAGCTGTTCGGCGTTGGCCTCGGTGATGCCGGCCTCTTCCGCTTCGATCAGCGCGTTGGGCACCCACTTGGCGATCGCGAACCATTCGTCGTCGCCGCGGCGCACCAGCGGCGCCAGCGGTTCCTTGGAGATCAGCTCGGGCAGGATCAGGTAGTCGTCGGGGTTCTGCGCCTCCTTGTTGCGCAGGCCGGCGAGCGCCGAGGCATCGGTGGTGAAGGCCTGGCAGCGGCCCGAGAAGAAGGCCTTGAACGAGGCCTCGAAGCTCTCGAACACCACGGTCTTGACGGGGATGTTCTGGGCCCGGAAGTAGTCGGAGACGTTCTTCTCGTTGGTGGTGCCCGACTGGGTGCAGATGGTCGCGTTCTTCAGTTGCTTGGCGCTCGTGACCTTGAGCTTCTTCGGCACCAGGAAGCCCTGGCCGTCGTAGTAGGTGATGGTCGTGAAGTTGAAGCCCAGCGAGGCGTCGCGCGTGAGCGTCCAGGTGGTGTTGCGCGCGAGGATGTCGATCTCGCCGGCCTGCAGCGCCGAGAAGCGCTGCTGCGAATTGAGCGGCACGAACTCGACCTTCTTCGCATCGCCGAGCACGGCCGCGGCGATCGCGCGGCAGGTGTCGACGTCGAGGCCCGACCAGTTGCCCTGCGTGTCGGGCGCCGAGAAGCCGGCCACGCCATTGGTCACGCCGCACTTGACGCTGCCGCGCTGCTTGACCGCATCGAGGGTCTTGCCGGCGAAGGCGGGCGCGGCGGCGACCAGCGCGGCGGCGGCCGCGGCCAGGGCGAAGGCGGATCGAAATCGGGGCGTCATGGGTGGGTTCTCCTCAAGGGTCGCGGTCTGCGGTGGGGGTGTCTGCGCAAAGGCAAAAAGGCAGTGTACGAGGCGGCGCGCTGGGCCGCCAAAGAACAGGCGGTTGGATGCATATGCGAAGTCCGCGCAGGCACGACGGTCGCATGCGCGGATGCATGCCGTTTCTTCACTACCATACGGCCCTCGCAACATTTCGAACCATCACCGAGGAACCCCGACCATGTTCAAGTCCGACGACACCGGCAAGCTCATTCTTCGCGTCGCCCTGGGCATCTTCATCCTTCTGCACGGCATCGCCAAGGTGACCAAGGGTGTCGACGGCATCGGCGGCATGCTGGCCTCGCATGGCCTGCCGGGCGTGCTGGCCTACCTGGTCTACGTGGGCGAGATCGTCGCGCCGGTGCTGCTGATCATCGGCCTCTACACGCGGCCCGCAGCGGCAATCGTGGCGATCAACATGCTGGTGGCGATCTGGCTGGTGCACCGCAAGGACCTCGGCGCCCTCAACGGCCAGGGTGGCTGGGCGCTCGAACTGCAGGGCATGTTCCTGTTCTCGGCCATCGCGCTCGCGTTCACGGGTGGCGGCCGCTTCGGGCTCAACAGCAAGTAGTTCGGGCCACGCGACCGGGCCGCGGGCCCGGTCCGCCGCTCAATCGTCGTCGGCCGCATCGAGGCCCGGGAACAGCACCTCGGTGTAGCCGAAGCGCGAGAAGTCGCGCACCCGCATCGGATAGAGCTTGCCCAGCAGGTGGTCGACCTCGTGCTGCACCACGCGCGCATGGAAGCCGCTGGCCGTGCGGTCGATCGGATCGCCATAGGGATCGAAGCCCGTGTAGCGGATGTTCGAGAAGCGCGGCACCACGCCGCGCAGTCCGGGCACCGACAGGCAGCCTTCCCAGCCCTCTTCCTCGGCCTCGCCGATCGGCGTGATGACCGGGTTCAACAGCACGGTGCGCGGCACTGGCGGGGCGTCGGGGTAGCGTGGGTTCACGACATCGGTGCCGAAGATCACCAGCTGCAGGTCGACGCCGATCTGCGGCGCCGCGAGGCCGGCCCCGTTGACCGCATGCATGGTCTCGAACATGTCGCGCACCAGCAGGTGCAGTTCATCGGTGTCGAAGGCGGTGACCGGCTGCGCGATGCGCAGCAGGCGCGGATCGCCCATCTTGAGGATTTCGTGGATGGCCATGGCGCGGATTATCGCGAGGGCCCGTGGGCCGCGCAGGCGGGCGCGCCGCGCCCACCCGGCG
>NZ_JBZAYE010000482.1:0-5685 GCF_058244205.1 Variovorax sp. 20P10.2.4 | reverse complement strand
CGTGATGCTCGCGTCGCCGGCCGAACTGCTGTCGCGGAACGCGACGAAGCCGCCGTTGTCGCCCGGCGCGCCACCGCGCGCGGCCACGGTGATCGCGAGCGCGCCCGCCTCGGCCGTGTTGGTGAAGGCCAGCGAGGCGTTGTCCGCCACGGACACCGGGCCGCTGCCGAGCGCGCCCGTGACCAGGGCCTCGACCGCGCCCGCGGCCACGTCGGTGCCGCCGGCGTATGCATTGGCCGCACCGAGCTGCAAGGTGCCCGCGCCGATCTTGCGCAGGCTGCCCGCGCCGCTGACCGTGCCGTCCAGCGCGACGGTCTGGTCGATGTCGAAGCTGTTGACACCCGCCCCCAGGCTCACGGCGCGCGTCCCGGCGGTGTCGCCGGTCACATGCAGGGTGGTGCCTTCGAGCGCGAGGCCGCCCGTGGCCGCGCCGAGGTTGTCATCCGACGCGATCTGCAGGATGCCGCCCTTGACGGTGGTGCCGCCGCTGTAGCTGTTGCTGCCATCGAGCACCAGGGTGCCCTGGTCTTCCTTGACCAGGCCGCCCGTGCCGGTCAGCGAGGACGCGATGGTCGCGGTCATGCCCGCGCCGGCCGCGGTGCCGTCGCCCACGCGCACGGTGGTCGCGGCATTGCCGAGCTCGATCGCATCGCCCTGCACGCGGTAGCCGTCGGTGGCGAACTGCGCGCCGGTGATGCGCACCGTGCCGCCCGCGTCATTGACCGTGACCGTGCCGGCAGTGCCGCCGAACACCGCGAACTGACCTTGTGCCCAGGCCGCATTGATCTTGCCGTCGACACCGGTCCAGCCGTCGCCCGGAATCCCGACACGCCAGGTGCCCGAGCCGCCGGCCACCTGGCCGTCGTTGTACTTGCTCGCGTCGCCGCCATCCCAGAAGTTCAGCGACAGGCCCGCGCGGTTGATCAGGTTGACCTGCTGCGCCACCGAGGTCTGCACCTGCAGGTCGGTCTTGGCGCCGGGTGCGGTGCCGATGTCCAGGCCGTTGTCGGTCAGGCTGCCCGTGTAGCTGATGAGCCGGTACAGGCCCGCGCCGAAGCTGCCGCCGGCCGACTGCGCCACGTTGAGCGTGCCGTCGAGCTGCAGGTTGCCGTTGACGTTGACGAGGTCGTTGAGCGGACCGCCGACGGTGTTGGCCTGGCCGAGCTGGTAGTTCAGCGCCGCGCCATCGGCCAGGCTCAGGCTGCCGAGCGTCAAGGTGCCGGGGTCCCCATTGCCCGCAGACAGCGCGCCGCCCTTGGCGATGCTCACCGCGCCCGCGATGCTGCCGCTGCCCGACAGCACCGCGCCGCCGAGGATCTGCACCGCACCCGTGCCGGTCGCGCTGCCGCTCGCGTTGTTCACCGCGAGCGTGCCCGCGGCGACGGTGGTGCCGCCGGTATAGCTGTTGGCGCCACTGAGCGTGAGCGTGCCCGCGCCGACCTTGACGATCGAACCGCCCGTGCCCGAACCCGGCTGCGCGAACACGCTGCCCTTGTCGCTGACGGTGCCCGACAGCGTGTCGCTGGTGTTCAGCCCGCCCACGGTGAGCCGCGTGGCGCCGAGAACGACAGCGCCCGCGCCCGAGAGCGAACCGAGTTCGACGCCGGTCTTGGCGGTCGAGCCCGAGACATCGACCACGCCGCCCGCGGCATTGGCGACCGTGGCACCCGTGCCCGAGCTGTTGTCGGCGAAGCGCACCAGGCCGCCCGATGCATTGCCGATTTGCGCGCCGCCGGCCGTGGCGTTGCCGCCGAAGCTCAGCTGGCTCTTGCCGCCGTTGGCGATGGTCGCGCTGCCGGCGCTGGCATCCTGGAAGAAGTAGACCGACCCGCCCGCGTTGGCGATGGTCGACGTGCCGGCGCTGGTGTTGCCGCTGAACTGCACCGAGTTCACGCCCGCTGTCTGCCAGCCCGCGCCGTTGAGCGTGATCTTCGAGCTCGCGGCCGTGGCGTTCTGCGCGAAGGCCAGCATGTTGCCGCTGTCCGCGCTCGCGGCACGGCCCACGGTGTAGTCGTTGCCGCCCGCGCTCGCCTTGTCGGTGTAGAGCAGCGTGGTGCCGTTGCCCTGCTGGCGCACCGCGCCGCTGCCGAGCACGCCGCTCGCGGTGGTGGTGATGCTCGCGCCGTCCTGCAGCAGCGTGCCGCCGCTGTAGCTGTTGGCCGCCACCAGGCCCAGGGTGCCGCCCTTGCCGGTCACGGTGAGCAGCCCGTTGCCGCTGATGAGACCGCCCACGCCGAAGACGCTGTTGCCCAGGTCGATGGTGCCGCCGCCCGCGCCCAGCGCGAGCGCGCGCGAGGCGAAGAACGGCGCGGAGCCGGTCGCGATGCGCAAGGTGCCGCCATCGAGCGCCAGGCCCTTGCCGAAGGCACCGAGGTTGTTGTCGGCCGAGATCTGCAGGATGCCGCCCTTGACCGTGGTGCCGCCCGCATAGCTGTTGTTGCCGGTCAGCACCAGCGTGCCGCCGTCGTCCTTCACGAGGCCGCCCGCGCCGCCGATCGACGCCGCGATGGTCGCGGTCATGCCCGCGCTCGCGCCGGAGCCGTCGCCCACGCGCACCACCGTCTGGGGTGCGGTGATGGTGAGCGGGTCGCCGTTGATCGTGTAGCCGTCGACCGCGAACTGCGCGCCGCCCAGGCGCACCGCACCGCCCGCGCCCTTGTTGTTCACCGTGACCGTGCCGGCCTGGCCGCCGAAGATCGCGAAGCCGTCCTGCACCCAGGTGCCGTTGGCCAGCCCGTTGGCGTCGGTCCAGTTGTCGCCGGGCGCGCCCGCGCGCCAGGTGCCCGCACCGCCCGCGATCTTGCCGTCGTTGAAGTTGGCGCTGTTGCCGCCATCCCAGAGGTTCAGCACCAGGCCGTCGCTGTTGAGCAGGTTGACCTGGTTCGCCACCGAGGTCTGCACCGAGAGCTTGCCCGTCGGCGCCGTGCCGATGTCCAGCCCGTTGTCGGTCAGCGTGCCCGTGTAGTTGATGAGGCGGTACAGCCCCGCGCCGAACTTGCCGCCCGCGCTCTCGGCCACGTTGAGCGTGCCGTCGAGCTGCAGGTTGCCGTTGACGTTGATCAGGTCGTTGAGCGAGCCGCCGGCCACGCCGGCCTGGCCCAGCTCGTAGTTCAGCGTCGAGCCGGCATCGAGGCTCAGCGCGCCGACGCTCAGGGTGCCGACGCCGCCATTGCCCGCCGACAGGGTGCCGCCCTTGGCGACCGTGACCGCGCCCGCGATGCTGCCGGTGCCCGCGAGCGTGGCGCCGCCCTGCACTTGCACGGCGCCCGTGCCGGTCGCGCTGCCGCTCGCGTTGTTCGCGGCCAGCGTGCCGCCCGCCACCGTGGTGCCGCCGGTGTAGCTGTTGGCCCCGGTGAGCGCCAGCGTTCCGCTGCCCACCTTGACGACCGAGCCACCGGCTCCGCTGATCGTGCCCGACAGGGTGGTGCTGGTGTTGAGCCCACCCGTGGTCAGCGCCTTCCCGCCCAGCAGCACGTCGCCCGCGCCGTCGAGCGCACCGACGCTGGTGCCCGCATTGACGAGGCTGCCGATGTCGAGCTTCGCGCCCGCGTTGTTGACCACCGTGGCCTGGTCGGCGCTCGCGCGGTCGAAGAAGTCGATCAGCCCGCCGCTTTCGTTGACCAGCCGTGCCTGCCCCGCGCTCGCGTCGTCGAACAGGCGGATGCGGCCACCCGCGAGGTTGGTGATCTGCGCCTGGCCCGCGCTGGCATTGAGCCGGAAGTCGGTCGAGCCACCGCGGTTCTCGATCACGGCCTTGCCCGCGCTCGAGGTGTTGCGAAATTCGATCGAGGCGCCCTGGTTCGCCACCAGGGTCGCTTCGCCGGCCGAGCTGCCGTTGAGGAACTGCACGAAGCCGCCCTTGTCGGCCGGCGCGCCGCCACTCGCGGCCGCGGTGATCGCGAGCTTGCCCGCCTCGGCCGTGTTGGCGAAGACCAGCGTGGCATTGCCCGCCACCGACACCGGCCCGCTGCCGAGCGCGTCTGTCACCGTCGCATTGATCCTGCCCTGCGCGATCTCGGTGCCACCCGTGTAGTCGTTGGCCACGATGAGCTGCAGCAGCCCCGCGCCGGTCTTGCGCAGGCGGCCCGCGCCGCTGACCTTGCCCCCGAGGCTCAGGGTCTCGACCGGGACCACCTCGAAGGTGGCCACACCCGCGCCCAGGCTCACGGCCCGCGTGCCCGAAGCGCCGCCGGTCACGTGCAGCGTGGCGCCGTCCTCGAGCGCGAGGCCGCCCGTCTCCGCGCCGAGGTTGCCGTCGGAAGCGATCTGCAGCACGCCGCCCTTGATGGTGGTGCCGCCGCTGTAGCTGTTGACGCTGTCGAGCACCAGCGTGCCGAGGTCTTCCTTCACCAGGCCGCCGGTGCCGGTCAGCGCGGACGCGATGGTCGCCGTCATGCCCGCGCCCGCATTGGTGCCGTCACCCACGCGCACCACCGTCTGGGGTGCGGTGATCGTGAGCGCATCGCCGTTGATCGTGTAGCCGCTCACCGCGAACTGCGCGCCGCCGAGGCGCACCGGATTCGCACCGACCTGGGTGTCGACCGTGACGGTGCCGGCCTGGCCGCTGAAGACGGCCACGCCGTCCTGCTGCCAGCCGCCGTTGAGCTTGCCGTCGATGCCGGTCCAGCTCGAGCTGGAGCCGCCCGCGCGCCAGGTGCCGCTGCCGCCCGCGACCTTGCCGTCGTTGAAGTTCGCGGGCGTGCTGCCGTCCCACAAGGTGAGCGCCACGCCTTCGCTGTTGACCAGGTTGACCTGGTTCGCCACCGCGGTCTGCACCTGCAGGTTCTTCGCGTCGGTCGGCGCCGTGCCGATCTCCAGCCCGTTGTCGGTCAGCGTGCCGGTGTAGTCGATGAGCCGGTAGAGGCCGGCGCCGAACTTGCCGCCCGCGGACTGCGCGATGTTGAGCGTGCCGTCGAGCTGCAGGTTGCCGTTGACGCTGATCAGGTCGTTGAGCGCACCGCCCGCCACGCCGGCCTGGCCGAGCTCGTAGTTCAGCGTCGAGCCTGCTGCGAGGTTCAGGCCACCGAGCGTGAGTGTGCCGACACCGCCATTGCCGGCCGACAGCACGCCGCCGTCGGCGACCGTGACCGTGCCCGCGATGCTGCCGGAGCCCGCGAGCGTGGCGCCCGATTGCACCTGCACGGCGCCGGTGCCGGTGGCGCTGCCGCTCGCGTTGTTCGCGGCGAGCGTGCCGCCCGCCACCGTGGTGCCACCGGTGTAGGTATTGGCACCGTTCAAGCCGAGCGTGCCGCTGCCGACCTTCACGACCGACCCGCCGTTGCCGCTGATCGTGCCCGACAGCGTGGTGCTCGTGTTCAACCCGCCGGTGGTCAACGCCTTGGCCCCCAGCTGCACGTCGCCCGCGCCCTCGAGCGAGCCGATGCTCACACCCGCCGTGGTGAGCTTGCTGATACGCAGCAGCGCACCCGCGTTGTTCACCACCGTCGCCTGGTCCGCGCTCGCACGGTCGGCGATGTCGATCACCCCGCCGCTCTCGTTGACCAGTCGCGCCTGCCCCGCATTCGCGTCGTCGAGCAGGTTGACCAGCCCGCCCGCGAAGTTCGTGATCTGCGCCTTGCCGCCATTCGCGTTGAACCACAGCGTGGTCGAGCCGCCGCGGTTCTCGATCACCGCATTGCCCGCGCTCGAGCTGTCGCGGAACTCGACCGAGGCCCCCTGGTTCAC
>NZ_JBZAYE010000481.1:0-5685 GCF_058244205.1 Variovorax sp. 20P10.2.4 | reverse complement strand
GCGCACCTGGTAGCCCGAGGCCGCGACCTTGAGCGCCACCCACTGGCCCGCATGCGCGCGCAGCGCCTCGGCCGCGTCGCGCACGTAGGCGTTGGGAATGCCCCAGCCCTTGGCCAGCAGGTTGACGTGCGACAGCGCCGTGGACGGCCGCTCTGTCAGCACGCCCGCCACCGGCGGCAACGCGATCGGCACCTGGCGCAGCACCGCGATGTCCTCGGGCAGCAGCGCGTTGACCGCGCCCTCGTCCTCGACGATGCGCACCCGGCCACTGGCCGTGCCGAGGTTCATCGGCAGGTAGGGCTGCTCGCGGATCAGCGCCTCCTGCGTCACGAAGTCGACGCCGGCCTCGCGTGCCACGCGCTCGTGCAGCGTGGAGTTGGTCTTGAACTTCACGGGCGCGAAGAAGCTGGCCTTCACCGCGCGGTCGGCCTCGCGCAGCAGCGGCGCGGTGAGGCGGTCGCCTTCCCAGAATTCGTAGCCGAAGCCCGCGACGTTCTGCTGCCAGCTCAGCGTGCCGAACAGGAAGCGGCGGTCGGGCACGAGGTAGTTGCGGTCGATCTCGCGCTTGCCCGCGTGGGGCGCCAGACCGGTGTCGCGCACGAAGCGCACGTGCAGCTGCCAGCGCGGCGTGTCGAGGTAGTACACGCGCGGTGCCGGCTTCGCGCGCCGGTCGATCACGAACAGCACATGCGGCAGCGCCATCGGCGTGCCGACGTCGTAGGTGCGCGCGAGCGCGTCGAAGTCGGCGCGGCTGGCGAGCGCGGGCAGCGACGAGGCGCCGCCGGCGGGACGCACGGGCGAGGCCGGTTCCTCCACGCGCTTTTGCGCGTCATAGAACGAGGGCTTGCGCGCGAGCTGCGCATCGGCGGGCAGGGGCGCGAGAACGGACAGGCACGACACGAGCGGCGCAAGCCGGCGCGCAACCGCGCCGCGTGGAAGGTGCCTGGGGTCGTTCTTCATGCGCTTGTCTCTGTCCTTCGTTGCCGACGAGCGCGGATTCTCGCTCCACCGCCGCCGGCGCGCGCGACGCCTCGCAGCGTGCTCCAAGCCCCGTGCCGGGCAGCGGTCATCGACGCGGGCTACAGTGCGCTCGCAAAGGAGAGCCTTTCTTCCATGTCCACCCCCTACGACTTCGATCTCTTCGTCATCGGCGGCGGCAGCGGCGGCGTGCGCGCCGCGCGCATGGCCGCGCAGACCGGTGCCCGCGTCGGCCTGGCCGAGGCCGCCGAACTCGGCGGCACCTGCGTCAACGTCGGCTGCATTCCCAAGAAGCTCTACAGCTACGCGGCCGGCTATGCCGAATCCTTCGAGGAAGCGGCGGGCTACGGCTGGCAGCTGCCCGGCGAACCGGTGTTCGACTGGTCGCACCTGAAGTCGCAGCGCGCCACGGAGATCTCGCGGCTCAACGGCATCTACGCCTCGCTGCTCAAGAACTCGGGCGTCACGCTGGTCACGGGCTGGGCCCAGCTCGCCGATGCGCACACGGTGGAGGTCGACGGCAAGCGCTACACCGCGCGCCACCTGCTGGTGGCCACCGGCGGCACGCCCTTCGTGCCCGACATCCCGGGCCGCGAGCACATCGTGACCTCCGATGCGATGTTCGACCTCGACCCGTTCCCGCGCCGCCTGCTGGTGGTGGGCGGCGGCTACATCGCCTGCGAGTTCGCCTCGATCTTCAACGGGCTCGACGCGAAGGTCACGCTGCTGCACCGCCGCGCGCACCTGCTGACCGGCTTCGACGACGACGTGCGGCAGTTCCTCGCCAACGAGATGGGCAAGGCCGGCGTCGACGTGCGCCTGAACTGCGAAGTGGCCTCGGTCACGCGCACCGCCGACGGCCTCGTGGCCACGCTCGCGCGCGGCCAGCAGATCGAGGCCGACACGGTGCTGTTCGCCACCGGCCGCGTGCCCAACACGCAGGGCCTGGGCCTCGAGGCCGCGGGCGTGGCGCTCGACGAGCGCGGCGCGATCGCGGTCGATGCGCACTACCGCAGCTCGGTGCCCTCGATCTATGCGGTGGGCGACGTCTCCACGCGCGTGCAGCTCACGCCGGTGGCGCTGGCCGAGGCGATGGTGGTGGTCGACGAACTGTTCGGCAAGGGCAAGCGCCGGCTCGACTACGAGTTCATTCCCACCGCCGTGTTCACGCACCCGAACATCGGCACCTGCGGCTACGGCGAGCTCGACGCACGCGCGAAGTTCGGCCAGGTCACGGTGTTCTCGAGCGAGTTCAAGTCGCTGCGCCACACGCTCTCGGGCCGCAGCGAGCGCACCTTCATGAAGCTGGTGGTCGACACCAAGAGCGACCGCGTGGTGGGCCTGCACATGGTGGGCGCCGACGCGGGCGAGGTGGTGCAGGGCTTCGCGGTCGCGATGCGCGCGGGCGCGACCAAGGCGATGTTCGACAGCACGGTGGGCATCCACCCCACTGCTGCCGAGGAGTTCGTGACGATGCGCGAGCCCATGCCGGGCTGAGGCCCGGTTCAGGCCCGCGCCGCCTTGTCCTCGAGCAGCCGCACCAGCGTCCACAGCAGCCGGTTGGCCGGCACCGGCACGCCCAGTGCCTCGCCGCGGCGCAGCACGAAGCCGTTGAGATGGTCGATCTCGCTGCGCTTGCCGCGCGCGAGGTCCTGCGCGGTCGAGGAGAACTGCGCGGGCATGGTGCGCGCGATGCCCGCCACCGCGGCATCGATGTCGCCCGGGATCGTCACGCCCTCGGCCCGCGCGACCGCGAGGCACTCGGCCACCACGTCGCGCAGCACGCCGGGCACGCCCTCGTTGCGCACCAGCACGCCGTAGGGCAGCTGCGTGATCGCCGACAGCGCGTTGTAGGCGCAGTTGAGGACCAGCTTGGCCCACAGCGCGCCGCGCACGTTGTCGGAGAACTCGGTCGGCACGCCGGCCGCGCGCAGCGCCTGCGCCACTTCCTCGCCGCGGGCCGAGGGCGCGATCACGAGTTCGCCGCGGCCGTTGTGCTTGACGTGGCCCGGGCCCGCCATGCCGGTCGCGACATAGACCACGGCCGCGGCCACCTCGTGGGACCGCAGCACGGAGCGCGCGCGCTCGTCGTTGTCCACGCCGTTCTGCAGGGTGAGCACCAGCGCGGCGGGCGCGAGATGCGGCGCGATCTGCGCGGCGGCGGCCTCGGTGTCGGTCGACTTGACGCAGAACAGCACGAGGTCGGCGCCCCGCACGGCGTCGGGCTCGGTGCTCGCGGCCATGGGCACGTGTTCGTCGAAGCTCTGGGCCTCGAGGCGCAGGCCGCGCGCCTGGACGGCCTCCACGTGCGCGGGCCGGCCGATCAGCACCACCTCGTGGCCCGCGCGCGCCAGCATGGCGCCGTAATAGCAGCCGACCGCGCCGGCGCCCATGACTGCGACTTTCATCGATGCATCGTCCTTGTCGTGATGAGGGATGGCGAGCGTAACCACTCGCGCGTTTTCATGCCTCGGCCTCGACGCCGCGCGACTTCTGGCCCTCGTCGAGCAGCCAGGCGCGAAAGGCCGCGAAGGCCGGCAGGTCGAGCCGGTCGGGCCGGTAGCAGAGGTAGTGGCCCTGGTTCACGCCGACCGGCGTGCCGCAGGGACTCAGCAGCGAGCCCTCGGCGAACTCCTCCTGCACCAGCAGCTTCGGCACCAGGCCGATGCCCAGGCCGTTGAGCGCGGCCTGGATCAGCGCCGAGTACTGCGCGAAGCGCGGGCCGGCCACGGTCTGCACCTCGGGCACGCCGTGCTGCGCGGCCCATTGGCGCCAGGCGGTGGGCGCGCCCTCGTGGTGCAGCAGCGTATGGCCGAGGATGTCGGCCGGCTGCGCGATGCGGTGCCGCCCCTCGACCAGCGAGCGCGCCACGATCAGCACGAACTCGCGGCCCGCGATGTATTCGGACACCACGCCGGGCCAGCCGTCGGGGCCGTAGCGGATCGCCGCGTCGACGCCGGCCGGGATGCCGTCGCTGGGCTCGAGATGGCGGCTGAAGCTCAGCATGACGTGGCGGCTCTTCTGGCTGAAGGCGGGCAGCCGCGGGATCAGCCACTTGGTGAGGAAGGTGGGCACGCTCGCGAGCGTGAGCAGGCCGGCGCCGGCATCGCCCGAGCGGGCCTCGAAGGTGGCGGTCTCGATCGCGCGCAGGCCGCCGGCGATCTTCTGCCAGTAGACGCGGCCCTGCGGCGTGAGCTGCACGCCGCGCCCGTTCTTCTGCAGCAGGGCCCGGCCGAGGAAGGCCTCGAGCCCCGCGATCTGCTTGCTGACCGCGCTCACGGTGATGCACAGGGCGCCGGCCGCGAGCGTGAGGCTCTCGTGGCGCGCCACCGCGTCGAAGGCCAGCAGCTCCTGGATGGTGGGGCAGTCGCGCTTCATGCATGGCTCCGGTTGATGAAAGTTCGGTGAAAAACAGTTGCCAACAGCTCAAGTGTCGTCATCCAACTTTCACCCATGAATACCAAGGCGCTTCCTAGAATTCAGGCCGATGCGGCGGAAGACCCGGCGCAGACAGTAGCGCATCCGGAAAGTATGCCGGCCGCGCGTGACACAGAGACAACCCTTGGTTCGCGGCATCTCGCTCCTCTACGGCCTGTACCTGCTGCTGCCCATCGCCCTGCTGCTGGTCGGCAGCGTGGGCGGCAACTGGACCAACACGCTGCTGCCCACGGGCCTGACCGGGCAGTGGTATGTGGACCTCTGGCTCGACACCTCGTTTCGCAAGGCCTTCGTGAGCAGCCTGGTGGTGGCGCTCTCGGCCTGCGCGATCAACACCGTGCTGGCGCTGCCGCTGGCCTATGCGCTGTACCACGGCGCGCGCCGCGGCGGCAGTCTGGCGGCGCGCATCGTGAGCGCCACGCCGGTGGCGGTGCCGGCGATCACGCTGGCCTTCGGCTACATGATCGTGTTCAACACCGACCTCGCGCCCTGGCTGGGCTCGATGCCGCTGTTGATCGCGGCGCACGCGATCCTCACGCTGCCCTATCTCACGAACACGCTGCTGGCCGACCTGCGCCACCTCGACCTGGACCGGCTCGAGCAGGCCGCGGCCACGCTTGGCGCCTCGGGCTGGCAGCAGTTCAGCGGCATCGTGCTGCCGAGCCTGCGCCAGAGCCTGATCAGCGGGCTGGTGATGGTGGCGGCGATCTCGGTCGGCGAGTTCGGCGTGTCGAACCTGCTCACCAGCTTCCAGAACCGCACCTACCCGGTGGTGCTGCTGCAGGCCTTCTACGGCGCCACGGGCTTCGCCTGCGCGGCCACGGTCATCCTCCTGGTGCTGGCGAGCGCGTCGGCGCTTCTTTCCTCCTCCCTGGTGAAGCAACGCGCCGTCACGCCATGAGCCTCCTCCTCGACACGGTCAGCTACAACTACCCCGGCAGCACGCACGGGCTGCACGAGGTCTCGCTCGACGTGCGCACCGGCGAGCTGGTCGCGGTGATCGGGCCCAGCGGCTCGGGCAAGTCGACCCTGCTCAAGCTGGTGTCGGGCCTCGAGACCGGCCACACGGGCCGCATCGCGCTCGACGGCGAGGACATGTCGCGCACGCCGGTGCACCGGCGCCACATCGGCATGGTGTTCCAGAGCTATGCGCTGTTCCCGCACCTGAGCGTGCTCGACAACGTGGCCTACGGCCTCAAGCTGCGCAAGGTGGCGACCGCCGAGCGCCGCCAGCGCGCGCAGGCCTTGCTCGACACCGTGGGCCTGGGC
>NZ_JBZAYE010000480.1:0-5705 GCF_058244205.1 Variovorax sp. 20P10.2.4 | reverse complement strand
CAGCGCGCGGCCGACCTGATCTCGACCGCGCGCCGGCCGGTGCTCTATGGCGGCGGCGGGCTCATCAATGCCGGTCCCGCGGCCTGCGAGGCCTTCACGCAGCTGGTGCGGCGGCTGCATGCGCCGTGCACGCTCACGCTGATGGGGCTGGGCGCGTTCCCGGCCTCGGACCCGGCCTTCCTCGGCATGCTCGGCATGCACGGCACGCTCGAGGCCAACCTCGCGATGCACGAGGCCGACCTCGTGGTCTGCGTGGGCGCGCGCTTCGACGACCGCGTGACCGGCAAGCTCGACCGCTTCTGCCCGCACGCACGCAAGATCCACATCGACATCGACCCGAGCAGCATCAACAAGGTGGTGCAGGTCGACGTGCCGATGGTGGGCGACTGCGCGGCCGTGCTCGAGGCGCTGCTCGCGCTGCTGCCCGAGCGTTTCGAGGCCGCGCGGCTCGCGCCCTGGTGGCAGCGCATCGAAGGCTGGCGCGCCGAGGACTGCCTGGGCTTCGCGCCGCGCACCGACGCGATCCTGCCGCAACGCCTCATGGCCTCGCTGCAGCAGGCGATCGCCGACACGGGGCGCGACACCATCGTCTCGACCGACGTGGGCCAGCACCAGATGTGGGCCGCGCAGTACCTGCGCTTCGACCGGCCGCGCCGCTGGCTCACCTCGGGCGGCGCCGGCACCATGGGCTACGGCCTGCCGGCCGCGATCGGCGCGCAGGTGGCGCATCCCGAGGCGCTGGCCGTCTGCGTGAGCGGCGACGCCTCGGTGCTGATGAACATCCAGGAGCTCTCGACCGCGGTGCAGCACCGCGCGGCGATCAAGCTGGTGCTGTGCAACAACGGCTACATGGGCATGGTGCGCCAGTGGCAGGAGCTCAACCACGGAAACCGCCTGAGCCACAGCTGGAACGAGGCGCTGCCCGATTTCGTGGCGCTGGCCAAGGCCTTCGGCTGGGGCGCGCGGCGCGTGAGCGATCCGGCCGAGCTGCCCGCGGCGCTGGCCGAATGCCTGGCGAGCGAGGGGCCGTTCTTCCTCGACGTGCAGGTGGCGGCGCAGGAGAACTGCTTTCCAATGATGCCGGCCGGCGCGGCGCACAACGAGGTGATGCTGGCCAAGGACCGCTGGTACCAGCCGAAGGAGGCCTGAGCCCACGATCCTCCGCGCTGCGCTATCTTCCCCAGCGCGCGCCGCTTACCCGCGGCGCGTGTTCCGCCCGCAGGCCGCTTACCGGTGGCCGAACGGGCATCTCTCGCGACTCTTACCGAAGCCTTCTCTCATGTCCCACGATCTCGCCAGCGTCTCGCTGGACGACAAGTACACCTCCACGTCCGGCCGCGTCTACCTGAGCGGCATCCAGGCGCTGGTACGCCTCATGCTCGTGCAGCGATGGCGCGACCAGGCCAACGGCCTTAATACCGCGGGCTTCGTCTCCGGCTACCGCGGCTCGCCGCTCGGCGGGCTCGACGAGGCGCTGTGGAAGGCGCAGCCGCACCTCGATGCCAACCATGTCAAGTTCCTGCCCGGCGTGAACGAGGAACTGGCGGCCACCGCCGTCTGGGGCACGCAGCAGGTGCACCTGACCGGCGAGAGCGCGGTCGATGGCGTGTTCGCCATGTGGTACGGCAAGGCGCCCGGCGTGGACCGCTGTGGCGACGTCTTCAAGCACATGAGCCACGCGGGCACCTCGCCCGATGGCGGCGTGCTGCTGGTGGCGGGCGACGACCACGGCGCCTATTCGTCGACCCTGCCGAACCAGAGCGACCACCTGTTCGCGGCCTCGATGATCCCGATGCTCTATCCGCAGAGCGTGGAGGAGTACATCGAGCTGGGCCTGCACGGCTTCGCGATGTCGCGCTTCGCGGGGCTGCCCGTGGGCTTCAAGGCGCTGGCCGACACGGTGGAATCTTCGGGCTCGATCCCGGCCGACGCGCAGAACGTGCGCACCCTGCTGCCCGAGGACTTCGTGCCGCCCGCGGGCGGCATGCATGCGCGGCTGTCGACCGACACGCTCGGCGTGCAGGCGCGCAAGCAGGAGGCGCTGATGCAGGACGCGAAGATCTACGCGGCCATCGCCTATGCGCGCGCCAACCGGCTCAACCGCGTGACCATCGACGCGCCCTCGGCGCGGCTGGGCATCGTGGCCTCGGGCAAGTCGTACCGCGACGCGCTGGAGGCGCTCGAGGAGCTGGGTATCGACGCGGCCGAGGCGGCGCGCATCGGCATCCGCGTGTTCAAGGTGGCGATGCCCTGGCCGCTGGAGCCCGACTCGATCCGCGAGTTCGCCGACGGGCTCGACGAGATCCTGGTGATCGAGGAGAAGCGCCAGATCGTCGAGTACCAGCTCAAGGAGCATCTCTACAACTGGCGCGAGGACGTGCGCCCGCGCGTGATCGGCAAGTTCGACGAGCGCGGCGAATGGGGCGCCCATCCGCGCGGCCAGTGGCTGCTGCCGGCCACGGCCGACTTCTCGGTGGCGCAGATCGCGCGCGTGATCGCGGCGCGGGTGGCGCGCTTCCACACCAGCGACATGATCCGCACGCGGCTGGCGATCCTCGACGCCAAGGACGTGGTGCTCGGCAAGGCCGTGGCCACGCCGGCGCGGCCGGCCTGGTACTGCTCGGGCTGCCCGCACAACACCTCGACCAAGGTGCCCGAGGGCAGCCTGGCGCTGGCCGGCATCGGCTGCCACGTGATGGCGACCGCGATCTATCCCGAGCACAACCGCACGACCACCCACATGGGCGGCGAGGGCGCGCCCTGGCTCGGCCAGGCCTGGTTCTCGAAGCGCAACCACGTGTTCGCCAACCTCGGCGACGGCACCTACTACCACTCGGGCTCGATGGCGATCCGCGCCGCCGTGGCCGCGGGTGTGAACATCACCTACAAGATCCTCTACAACGACGCGGTGGCGATGACCGGCGGCCAGCCCGTCGACGGACCGGTGAGCGTGCCGCGCATCGCGCACCAGGTGGCGGCCGAGGGCGTGCGCCGCATCGCGCTGGTGGCCGAGGACCCGACGCGCTGGCGCGACCGCTCGCCGCTGCCGGCCGATGGCGGCGGCTTCGTCCTCACCATCCACCACCGCGACGAGATGGACGCGGTGCAGCGCGCGCTGCGCGACTACGAGGGCGTGTCGGTGCTGATCTACGACCAGGTCTGCGCGGCCGAGAAGCGCCGGCGCCGCAAGAAGGGCGAGTTCCCGCAGGCCTCGCACCGCGTGTTCATCAACGAGGCCGTGTGCGAGGGCTGCGGCGACTGCGGCGAGCAGTCGAACTGCACCTCGCTGCTGCCGCAGCCCACGCCCCATGGCCTGAAGCGCCGCGTGGACCAGAGCGCGTGCAATGCCGACTACTCGTGCGTCAAGGGCTTCTGCCCGAGCTTCGTGAGCGTGGAAGGCGTGAAGCCGCGGCGCATCAAGCCGGTGGCCGCGCGCGGCGCCGAGGCCGACGCGGCGCTGCCCGAGCCGCCCGTGCATGCGATCGAGGGCATGCACAACATCCTGATCACCGGCATCGGCGGCACCGGCGTCATCACCATCGGCGCGCTGATCGGCATGGCCGCGCACCTCGAGGGCCAGGCCGCGAGCGTGCTCGACATGACGGGCATGTCGCAGAAGAACGGCTCGGTGACCTCGCACGTGCGGCTGGCGCGCGACGCGGCGCAGCTCAAGGCGCAGCGCATTCCCACCGGCGAGGCCGACCTGGTGCTGGGTTGCGACATGCTGACCGCGGGCGCGCCCGACGCCATCGCCAAGATGCGCCCGGGCCGCAGCTATGCGCTGGTGAACACCTTCGAACAGCCGACCGGCCATTTCGCGCAGGACCCCGACTGGACCTTCCCGGTCGGCCAAGTGCGCGCGCTGATCGAGGAATCGGTGGCCGGCAAGGCCGACTTCATCGATGCCACCGGCCTCGCGACCCGGCTCATGGGCGACGCCATCGCGGCCAACCTGTTCCTTTTGGGCTTCGCGTTCCAGAAGGGCTATGTGCCGCTGAGTTCGGCCGCGCTGCTGCGCGCGATC
The DNA here is from genome assembly GCF_058244205.1 of Variovorax sp. 20P10.2.4. Classification (NCBI taxonomy): domain Bacteria; kingdom Pseudomonadati; phylum Pseudomonadota; class Betaproteobacteria; order Burkholderiales; family Comamonadaceae; genus Variovorax; species Variovorax sp. 20P10.2.4. The sequence goes on along the minus strand of NZ_JBZAYE010000480.1, from coordinate 1,681 downwards.
GAGATCAACGGGGTGGCCGTGAAGGCCAACCAGCAGGCCTTCCACTGGGGCCGGCGCGCCGCGCTCGACCTCGCGGCCGTGGCGCGCGAGGCCTCGCCCGCGCAGCCGGTGGCGCTGCAGCTGCCGCAGGGGCTCGACGCCTTGCTCGCGGACCGCACGGCCTTCCTCACGGCCTACCAGGACGCGGCCTATGCGCGGCGCTTCTCGGACTTCGTGGCGCGGGTGCGCGGCGTGGAGCAGGCCCGCGGCCGCGGTGATCGCTTCACGCGCGCAGTGGCGGCCAACCTGTTCAAGCTGATGGCCTACAAGGACGAGTACGAGGTCGCGCGCCTCTATACCGACGGCGACTTCATGAAGAAGCTGCAGCAGGAATTCGAGGGCACGCCCAAGCTGCGCTTCCACCTCGCGCCGCCGATCCTCGGGCAGCGCGATGCGCAGGGCCGGCCGGTCAAGCGCGCCTTCGGGCCATGGATGCTGCAGGGCTTCCGCGTGCTCGCCGCGCTGCGCCGGCTGCGCGGCACGGCCTTCGATCCCTTCGGCCGCACCGAGGAACGCAGGACCGAGCGCCGCCTGATCGAGGAGTACCGCGCGGGCATCGAGGACATCCTCGCGCGCTGGGACGAGGTCGATGCCGAGACGGCGCTGGCGCTCGCGAAGCTGCCCGAGCAGATCCGCGGCTACGGACATGTGAAGGAGGCGAGCATCGCTGCCGCGCAAGTGAGGCGCGATGCGCTGCGCGCGCGGCTCGTGGCGCCGCGCGCCGAGGCGGGCACGGTGGCGCGCGAGGCGGTGCCGGCCTGAGGAGGAAGGGCGGGGCGATTCCGGAATCACCTGTTATGGACAGGTCGATCCGGAATCGCTAGACTCACCCGCCATGGCCCGACCCAAAGCCTTCGACCGCAACGCCGCCCTGCAGGGCGCGATCGCCGTGTTCTGCGACCACGGCTACGACGGCACCTCGACCGAGATGCTGCTCGCCGCCATGGGCATCAGCCGCCAGAGCATGTACGACACCTTCGGCGACAAGCGCAGGCTCTATCTCGAGGCGCTGCAGCAGTACGCCGTGGGCCATGTGTCGCAGCACATCCGCGCGTTGCATGGCGGTGCCTCGCCGCGCGCGGGGCTAGCGGCCATGCTCGACGGCATGGCGACCCATTTCGGCGCGCAGGGGCAGCCGGGCTGCATGGGCATCGGCGCGGTCTGCGAGTTCGGCCGCGGCGATGCCGAGGTGAGCCTGCTGACCGACACCGCGGGCCGCATGCTGCAGTCGGCCATCGAGGGCCGCATCGGCGAGGCGCAGGCCGCGGGCGAGATCGATTCCGCGCTCGCGCCGCGCGCGGCCGCGCAGTTCCTGATGGCCACGCTGTCGGGGCTCAAGCTCTCGGGACGCGGCGGCGCTTCGGTCGAGGACCTGCGCGACATCGCGCGCATGGCGATGCGCGGCCTGCGTTGAATGCGTGTGCGCGCGCCCGGTTTCGGGTGCGCTTTTTTTTGCTCTATTCTGGATCGATCGATCCGTTAAAAAAGGAAGTCGACATGACGAAATCTCTCTCCGGCAAGGCCGCCCTCGTAATGGGCGGCTCGCGCGGCATCGGTGCGGCCATCGTGCGGCGGCTCGCGAACGATGGCGCGGCCGTGGCCTTCACCTATGCGTCGTCGGATGCGGCGGCGCAGGCGCTCG
>NZ_JBZAYE010000048.1:0-23970 GCF_058244205.1 Variovorax sp. 20P10.2.4 | reverse complement strand
GAACTGCCCGAGCTGATGGAGGTGCGCCGCGGCGCCCAGTCGCTGGTGGGCTTCCCGGCGCTGCGCGACGAGGGCGACGCCGTCACGATCGAGGTCTTCGACGAACCCGCGGTCGCGGCCGCGAAGCACCGCGCGGGTCTGCGCCGGCTGTTCGCGCTGCAGCTGAAGGACGCGCTCAAGTACCTCGAGAAGAACATCCCCGACCTGCAGAAGATGGCCGTGGCCTACATGCCGCTGGGCACCGCGGACGAGCTGCGCGCGCAGATCGTCGAGGTCGCGATCGACCGCGCCTTCCTGCAGGAGCCGCTGCCGGCCGACGAGTTCGCCTTCAAGCGGCGGCTCGACGAGGGGCGCGGCCGGTTGACCCTGATCGCCAACGAGGTGGCGCGGCTGGCCGCGACGATCCTCGCCGAATACGCCGCGGCCGCGCGCAAGATCAAGGACACGAAGATCCAGCCCGAGTCGGTGCAGGACGCCGCGCAGCAGCTGCAGAAGCTGGTCGGCAAGCGCTTCATCGCCGATGCGCCGTGGACGCAGCTGCAGCATTTCGCGCGCTACCTCAAGGCCATCGTGCTGCGGCTCGACAAGCTGCGCGGCGACCCGGCGCGCGACACCGCGAAGCTGGCCGAGCTGCGGCCGCAGGAGCAGCGCTACTGGCGGCTGGTGGCCGAGCGCAAGGGCGTGGTGGATGACCGCATGCTCGAGTTCCGCTGGCTGCTCGAGGAGTTGCGCGTGAGCTTCTTCGCGCAGGAGCTGCGCACGCCGCAGCCGGTGAGCGTGAAGCGGCTCGACAAGGCCTGGGCGCAGTTGCAGGCCTGACGGTCCGTTCGACGTTCCAAAGAAAAAGCCCGCTGTCGCGGGCTTCGTCCGAAGAGGCCTTCGCCTCGTCATGAAGGGCGAGGCAGCGTGCCGCCTCGCCCGCGCGTCATATCCTGCCCATCAGCACCAGGATGATCACGATCACGAGCACGAGGCCAAGACCGCCGCTGGGACCATAGCCCCAGGTACGGCTGTGTCCCCAGCTCGGCAGCGCGCCGATCAGCAGAAGGATCAGGACGATCAGCAGAATGAACGAGAGCGACATGTTTTCTCCAGGGACGTTGTTATCGAGCCTCGATGCTCGTGACCCCGGGGTGCGCGCAGCGCAAGAGAGCCGCGCCTTCGCCGGTCAGGACTGTCCTACCGTGGGCGTCGGCGCCCGCGCCGGGTGGGCCGCGCCGGTGTAGCCGCCGCGGCGATGGCGAGCACCAGCACGACCACCAGGAAGGCCGTGCCGATGGCACCGAAGATGATGGACATGCCCCAGAGCGAGAAGAAGCTGTCGATGCGCGCGTTGCGCGGATTGCCGGGCGCATGCAGCACCCGCACCGCCTCGCCGACTTCGTAGGACGGCGGGTTGCTGCTGGTCGAGGATTCGAAATCGATCGTCTCGCCCGCGGCCGTGCGAAAGCGCACGCGCGGCTTCCAGGTGCCGTCGCCGTCGTCGTCCGATTCCACGTGCAGCAGGTCGATCACCTCGCCCTGCGCGTGCACCGCGGACCGGATGAAGTAGACGGTGTGGGCCGCCACGAGCAGCGCCACCACGAACAGGGCCGCGCCGACGCCGCCGAAGACCTTCTGCAGGGTCCGAAGCTGAGGATTCGCCATGGGTGCCTCTCCTTCAGCCGCCGCGGTGCGATGCGCCCGCGGCGAAGTCGCCGAGCAGGCCGCCGAGGCTTGCGAGCAGCAGGCAGAAGGCGAGGAAGCCCACGGTGCGCAGCAGGCCGAGCAGCGCCTGCCGCCAGGGCCGCGTGCGCAGGAAGAACACGGGCACGCCCAGCAGCGGGAACACGCCCGCGAACAGCGCGATGCGCCCGCGCGGCACCTGGCCGCGCGCGAGCAGGTCGGCGCGGCACCAGGCGTAGCACAGCGCGGTGATCAGCGGCATGTGCAGCATGTCGACGGCCGAGTACTGCCGGCCCGGCAGCATCGGCACGAAGGCGTCGGCCACGCCGGCGGCGAAGAAGGACAGCGCCAGCGCGCCGAGGATGAGCCGTGGCGCCTTCATCGCGTGCGGTCCCGTGGCCCGGCGCCGGTCGATGGGCTCAGAGCTTGGCGAGCCGGTCGAGCGCGGCGACCAGCGTCTCGTCCTTCTTGGCGAAGCAGAAGCGCACCACGCGCTGGTCGAAGCCGTCGCCGTAGAAAGCCGACAGCGGGATCGCCGCCACGCCGATCTCGCGCGTGAGCCAGAGGCAGAAGTCGGCTTCGGAGAGATCGCTGACCGCCGAGATGTCGACGCACTGGAAGTAGCTGCCTTCGCTGCGCAGCAGCCTGAAGCGGGTCTTGGCGAGGCCGGCGGCGAACAGGTCGCGCTTGCGCTGGTAGAAGGCCGGCAGCTCGAGGTAGGGCGCGGGGTTGGCCATGTAGCGCGCCAGCGCATGCTGCATCGGCGTGTTGACGGTGAACACGTTGAACTGGTGCACCTTGCGGAACTCGGCCATCAGCGGCGCCGGCGCGGCCACGAAGCCGACCTTCCAGCCGGTGACGTGGTAGGTCTTGCCGAAGCTGCTGACGATGAAGCTGCGCGCCGCCAGGCCCGGGAAGCGGGCCACGCTCTCGTGGCGCGCGCCGTCGTAGACCATGTGCTCGTAGACCTCGTCGGCGATCACGAACACCTCGGTGGGCGCGAGCAGCTCCTCGAGCCGGCGCATCTCGGCCTCGGTCCACACGGTGGCGCTCGGGTTGTGCGGCGTGTTGACGATGATCGCGCGCGTGCGCGGGCTCAGCGCGGCGGCGATGCGGTCGAAATCGGGGCGGAAGCTGCCCGGCACCAGCGGCACGCGCACCACGCTGCCGCCCGCGAGCTCGATGTTGGGCACGTAGCTGTCGTAGCAGGGCTCGAGCACGATCACCTCGTCGCCCGCGCGCACCACCGCGAGGATGGCCGTGATGATCGCCTGCGTGGCGCCCGCGGTCACCGTGATCTCGGTCGCGGCGCTGTAGCGGTGGCCGTAGAGCGCCTCGATCTTGGCCGCGATCGCATCGCGCAGCGCGGGGATGCCCGGCATCGGCGGGTACTGGTTGTGGCCCGCGGCCATGGCGGCCGTCACGTCCTCGAGCAGCTGCGGATCGCAGTGGAAATCGGGGAAGCCCTGGCCCAGGTTGACCGCGTTCTTCTCGGCCGCGAGCGCGGACATCACGGTGAAGATGGTGGTGCCGACAGCGGGCAGCTTGGTCGCGATCGCGGGCGTGCGGGGGGAAAGGGCGGTGCTCATGGTGGGATGCGTGGGAGGAAAGTCGGGACGAGCGCGTGAACCTCGGCGGGCGCTCAGAGTTCGTAGTCCTGCTGGTGGCCGCTCAGGGCCTTGGCGATCAGGTTGCGGTCGAGCCGGTCGGACAGCAGCTCGGCGAACTTGAACACGAAGTTGCGCAGGTAGGCGCTGCGCTTGAAGGCGACGCGCGCGATGTTCTGGCCGAACACCTGGCCCATCGGGCGCACCACGAGGTCGGCGTTCGATTCGTCGCGCACCGCCATCTCGGCCACGATGCCCACGCCGAGTCCGAGGCGCACGTAGGTCTTGATCACGTCGGAGTCGATGGCTTCGAGCGCGATGCGCGGCGCGAGCTTCTTCTGCGCGAAGGCATGGTCGATGCGCGTGCGGCCGGTGAACGAGGGGTGGTAGGTGATGATCGGCTCGGACGCCAGGTCCTCGAGCGAGATGCGCTCCTTGGTCGCCAGCGGATGTTCCTTGGGCAGCACCAGCACGTGCTGCCACTCGTAGCAGGGCAGGGTCACGAGCTCGGTGTAGTCGGCGAGCGATTCGGTCGCGATGCCGATCTCGGCCACCTCGTCGATCACCATGCGTGCCACCTGGTCGGGCGAGCCCTGGTGCAGGCTCACGTTGACTTTGGGGTAGGCCTCGCGCAGCTTGGCCACCGGCACCGGCAGCACGTAGCGCGCCTGCGTGTGGGTGGTGGCGATCGACAGCGTGCCGCTGTCCTGTGCGCTGAACTGCTCGCCGATGCGCTTGAGGTTGCCGACCTCGCGCATGATCAGCTCGATGCTCGCGATCACGTGCTGGCCCGGCTCGGTCACGCGCTTCAGACGCTTGCCGTGGCGCGCGAAGATTTCCACGCCGAGTTCTTCCTCGAGCTCGATGATCGCCTTCGACACCCCGGGCTGGGAGGTGTGCAGCGCCTTGGCGGCCTCGGTCAGGTTCAGGTTGCGCCGCACGGCTTCCTGAACAAACTTGAACTGGTGCAGATTCATATCAAATTCCGTCTTATTGCGGAATTTATTATGCCTTCGGAATCTATGGAAATTGCCTAATGTTCAGATTTCCACCGCAATTCGGGCCAGCAGGTCGATCACCTGCGGCGATTCCCCCACGGTGGGCGCGAGCGTGAAGGCCAGCGCCGGCCATTCGGCGCGCAGCGCGTCGAGCTGGCGCGGGATGTCCTCGCGTGCGTGCTTGCCCATGCCGAGGAACAGCGGCACCACGCGGATCGCGCTGGCGCCTTCGTCGACCAGCGCGGCCGCCGCGGTGCGCAGGTCGGGCTCGGCCAGCTCGAGGTAGGCGCAGCGCACCCGGGCTTCGGGGGACAGCGCGCGCGTTCGCGCCGCCACGGCCTCGATCGGCTCGCGCCAGCGCGGGTCGCGCGAGCCGTGCGCCAGCAGCACGATGCCCTGCACCGTCGGCGTGGCCATCAGCGTCTGAGCACCAGCCAGCTGAAGGCCGCCAGCGACATCACCGAATAGATGAGCCCGGGCGCCGCCGCCGTGATCCAGGGCGACCAGTTGCTGAGATTGCCGAGGTAGCCGAACACGTTGTTCAGCAGGAAGAAGCTGATGCCGATCATCACGCCGCCGAACACGTAGGTGGTGATGCCGGCCTGGCGGAAGTGCAGGTAGGCGAAGGGCAGGGCGAGCACCACCATCACCAGGCAGGACAGCGGATAGAACACCTTGCGCCAGAACTCGATCTCGTAGCGCTGCGCGGTCTGGCCGTTGGCGTCGAGGTGGCGGATGTAGTCGAACAGGTCGATGGTGCTCATGCGGTCGGGCCGCAGCAACGCCACCGAGACCATCTCGGCCGTCAGCGAGGTCGGCCAGTTGAGCTCGGCCATCCGGGTGGTGGCGACATGCGCCTTGCCTTCGGCGGCGCGGGTGTCGTAGTCCTGCTGCTCGATCTCCGACAGCACCCAGTAGCCGCGCTCGATGCGCGCCGTGGCGGCGGTCATCTGCTTGCGCAGGTAGCCCTTGTCGTCGAACTCGAAGATGCGCGCGGTCTTGAGCCCGCCGTTGCGCGAGATCGACAGCACGTTGACGGCGTAGGACGCCTTGTCCTGCCGCTCCTTGAGCCAGGCGCCGGTGTTTCCCACGAAGGTGAAGGTGCCCTGGTAGCGCGATTTCACGAGCTGGGCGGCGCGCTCGGCGGCCGGCGCGAGGTAGTCGCCCACCGCGAAGGTCAGCACCACGAAGCCCAGGCCCAGCACCAGCAGCGTGCGCAGCGCGCGCCAGGGACCGAGGCCGCTGGTGCGCAGGATGGTGTATTCGGAGCTTTGCGCGAGCCGCGCCATCACGAAGATGCAGCCGATCAGCACGGTGATCGGCAGCAGTTCGTAGAGATGGCTCGGCAACAGCAAGGTCACGTAGAGCAGCGCCTGCGCCGGCCCGTAGGCCAGGCTCTCGGGGCGGCCCACGGCCTGCAGCTCGTCGACGAAGTCGAAGAAGAAGAACAGGCTCAGGAAGCCGAGGGTCACGAAGGCCACGGCCTTCAGCGCCTCGATGTAGATCAGGCGACGGATGGTTCTCATGGCGTGGGCTCCAGCCGGGCGGTGGAGGGCGGCGGGGTGGGGCCGGAGGCCCGGCCGCCGCGGCTCTTGCGGCGCGTCCAGTTGTTGTTGCGCAGCGTGAGCCACGAGATGGCGAACAGCGCCACGCCGCCGTGCAGCAGCAGCATGAAGCCGCCCATGCCGTAGCGGCCCGAGCTGATCCAGCTCTGGCCCAGGTTCAGCAGGTTGTAGTAGATGACGAAGGCGAACAGCGCGAACAGCAGGTTGCCGCTGCGGCCCACGCGCGGATTGACGCTGGAGACGGCCAGGGCCAGCAGCACGAAGTTGATGGCCGCCAGCAGCATGCCCACGCGCCAGGCGAGTTCGCCGCGCGCCGCGGTTGCGTTGAAGTCGCCGAGCAGCGACAGCGTGGTGCGCGCGCGTGGCGGCGTGGCGTCGCTGGTGCCGGCGGCGCTGCCGCCGGCGCGCGTGCCGTAGGTCTCGAACTCGCTGATCTTCAGGGCGCCGTTGGGCAGCAGCGGGCGCTCCAGGCGCTGGCCATTGCTCAGCATCAGGTAGCGCGAGTTGCCGAGCGTCTCGATGCGGCCGCTGCGCGCCGAGGTCGTGATCTGCAGGTTGCGCTCGACCGACCAGATGAAGACGTTGGTGGCAGTGGCGCTGTCGGCGGAGTCCTTGTCGATGAAGAACACCCGCAGCCGGCCGGCCGATTCACGGAATTCGCCGGGCGACACGCGCTCGAGGTCGCCGCGCTGCTCGTACTGCTGGCGCATGCCCATGGTCTGCGAGTTGGCCCAGGGCCAGCCGATCAGCGCCATGGCGGCGATCAGCAGCAGCACCGGCCAGGCGAAGCGGAACAGCGGCTCGACGAAGTCGGACAGCCCGCGGCCGCTGGAGAACCAGATCACCATCTCGCTGTCGCGGTACATGCGCGACAGGGTGCCGACGATGGCGATGAACAGGCTCAGGCTCAGGATGGTCGGCATGTAGCCGAGCACCGTGTAGGCCATGACGAGGAACACTTCGGACGGGTTCACGCTGCCCTTGGAGGCCAGTCCGAGCGTGCGGATGAGCATCATGGTCATCACGATGGTGACCAGGACCACGAGGGTCGCTCCGAAGCTGCGCGACAGCTCCTTGCGTAGGGAAGAATGGAATAACATCGTTCGAGGAAAAAAAGGATTATGGACTTTCAACTCAAGACCCTCACAGTCGCCCGCGCAGCGGCCGAAAAATCCGACGTCCTGATCGTGCTCGTGGGCAGTGCGCCGCTCGCGTCCAAGGACCCCCTCTCCGTCCAGATCGCCGCCGCCCGCAAGGCCGGCGACCTGCCCGACAAGGCCGGCAAGCTGCTTTCCCTGTACCGGCCCGAGGACGTGGCCGCCGCCCGCGTGGTGCTGGCGGCCATCGGCGACGGCAAGCCGGCCTCGGTGCGCAGCGGCGTGATCGCCGCGGTCAACGCCGCCAAGGCCCAGTCGCCCAAGCGCGTGGTGCTGGCCTTCGCCCAGGACGCCGAGCCCGCGGCCGTGGCGAGCGCCGTCATCGCGGCCGCCGACGCCAGCTATGTCTACACCGCCACCAAGTCCAAGGCCGAGCCGCGCAGCATCCGCCAGGTGACCGTGGGCGTGGCCGATGCGGCCACGGTCGGCGCGGCCTTCGAGCAGGCACGCGCCACCGTCGAGGGCATCGAGTTCGCCAAGGAGTGGGGCAACCGCCCCGCCAACCATGCCACGCCGACGATGCTGGCCGAGGCCGCCAAGGGCCTGGGCAAGCTGCCCGGCATCAAGTGCGAGGTGCTCGGTCCCAAGGAGGTCGACAAGCTCGGCATGGGCGCCTTCGCGGCCGTGGCCCAGGGCTCGGCCGAGCCGCTGCGCTTCATCGTGTTGCGCTACCAGGGCGGGTCCAAGGACCAGGCGCCCGTGGTGCTGGTCGGCAAGGGCATCACCTTCGACACCGGCGGCGTCTCGCTCAAGCCGGCGGCCGAAATGGACGAGATGAAGTTCGACATGTGCGGCGCCGCGAGCGTGCTCGGCACCTTCCGCGCGCTGGCCGGCATCAAGCCCGCGATCAACGTGATCGGCCTGATCCCCTCGTGCGAGAACATGAACGACGGCCGCGCCATCAAGCCCGGCGACGTGGTCACCAGCATGAGCGGCCAGACCATCGAGATCCTCAACACCGATGCCGAAGGCCGGCTGATCCTCTGCGACGCGCTGACCTACGCCAAGCGCTTCGATCCCGCCGCCGTGATCGACATCGCGACGCTCACGGGCGCCTGCGTGGTGGCTCTGGGCGGCGTGCGCAGCGGCCTGTTCTCGAGCGACGACGCGCTGGCCGCGGCGCTCGAGGCGGCCGGCGAAAGCTCGCAGGACCGCTGCTGGCGCCTGCCGCTCGACGACGAATACGCCGAGGGCCTGAAGACCAACTTCGCCGACGTGGCCAACGTGGCGGGCCGCGCGGGCGGCGCCATCACGGCGGCCAAGTTCCTGCAGCGCTTTACGGCCGACTTCGCCTGGGCGCACCTGGACATCGCCGGCACCGCATGGAAGAGCGGCGCAGCCAAGGGCTCGACCGGCCGACCGGTCGGCCTGCTGGTCTCGTACCTGACGCGCCGCGCGCAGGACGGCGCGACCGGCGCCGGCGAGGGCAAGGCGAAAGCCAAGGCCGAGCGGAAGACGGAGGGCAAGTCCGATAGCAAGGCGGCGACCCGCAAGGCGCGTTCGGTGCAGTGACGGACATCGGCTTTCACTACAACGCGCCGGACAAGCTCAGCTACGCCTGCCGGCTCGTGCGCAAGGCCGTCGCCACGCGCGGCATGCGGGTGGTCGTGGTCGGCGAGGCGCAATGGCTCGACGCGATCGACGCCGGCCTCTGGCAACTGGCACCGACCGAGTTCGTCGCCCATTGCCGCGGCGATGCGCCGGCCCACGTGCTGTCGCGCTCGCCGGTGATCCTGGCCGACGAAGGCGCGGAATCGGCCGCGCTGCCGCACCGCGAACTGCTGGTCAATCTCGGTGCGCAGGTGCCCGCGGGCTTCGAGCGCTACGAGCGCCTGATCGACATCGTGAGCAACGAGCCCGACGACCGCCAGATCGGCCGCGCGCGCTGGCGCCACTACGCCGACCGCGGCTACACGATCCAGCCGCACGACTTCGCGAGGAGCGCATCCTGATGGCCACCCCGACCCGCACGCCGCCGCGTTTCGTTCCCACGCTCACGACCGTGCTCGACCTGCCCGCCGAGCCGGTCGCGGCGCATTCGCCGTTGGCGGACAACGCGGGGCCGGATGCCGTCGCGCCGGCCATGCCCGATCCGTCCCAGGCCGTCGCACTGCCGCCCGCGGTGCAGCGTTCCGAGGCCGACATCGTGCGGCTCGAGGAGCAGTTGCTGCACCGTGTTCTGCAGCGCGTGGACTTCTCGCTCGAGGAGCGTTTGAGCGACACCGTGGCCGCCGCCGTGCAGCAGCAACTCGATGCGATGGTGCCGCGTTTGCGCGGCGAAATCGAAGCCGTTTTGCGTGCGTTGGTGATCGAGGCGATGGCCGCCGAACTCTCGGAAAACCCAGGGTCTACGCCAACTTTCGAGGGGTGAAGCTTCAGCTAAACTGCGCGCCAGGTCGGGTGGGCCAAAGCTGGAGGGTTAGGGTGGCCCGGGTCTGCGGCGCGGAACTTGCGAGGTCAGGAGCGCCCGGATCACACGACCGGTTTCTCAATCTCATCATCCATGTTCTGGAGGTTCTCATGCAATTGAAATGGACTGCGGTCGCTCTGGCTGCACTCACGCTGGTGGCTTGCGGCAAGAAAGAAGAAGCTGCGGCACCCGCTGCTGCCCCGGCGCCCACCGCGGCCGCCCCGGCACCCGCTGCACCTCCCGCCGATGCACTGGTCGTGAAGATCGGCCACGTGGCTCCGACCAGCGGTCCGATTGCCCACCTCGGCAAGGACAACGAGTTCGGCGCCAAGATGGCGATCGAGGAACTGAATGCCAAGGGCCTCAAGATCGGCGACAAGGTCGCCAAGTTCGAACTGGTCGCCGAAGACGACGCAGGCGATCCGAAGCAAGGCACGGCCGTGGCCCAGAAGCTGGTCGACAGCAAGGTCAACGGCGTGGTCGGTCACCTGAACTCGGGCACCACCATCCCCGCCTCGAAGCTCTACAGCGACGCCGGCATCCCCCAGATCTCGCCTTCGGCAACGAACCCCAAGTACACCCGTCAGGGCTTCAAGACCACCTTCCGCGTGGTGGCTGACGACACGCAACTCGGCGGCACGCTGGGCAAGTACGCGGTCGAAACGCTCAAGGGCAAGAACATCGCCGTGATCGACGACCGCACGGCCTACGGCCAGGGCGTCGCCGAAGAATTCGAGAAGTCGGCCAAGGCCGCCGGCGCCACCATCGTGGGCCACGAATTCACCACCGACAAGTCGACCGACTTCAACGCCATCCTGACCAAGCTCAAGGCCGCCAAGCCCGACGTGCTGTTCTTCGGCGGCATGGACGCCGTCGGCGGCCCGATGCTCAAGCAGGTCAAGCAGCTCGGCCTGAACGTCAAGTTCATGGGCGGCGACGGCCTGTGCACCGGCGAACTGCCGAAGCTCGCTGGCGATGCCATCGGCGAAGACATGGTGGTGTGCGCCGAAGCCGGCGGCGTGGACGGCGACTTCAAGCAGCCGCTGGAAGACTTCAAGGCCAAGTTCAAGACCAAGAACGGCGTCGACGTCCAGATCTACGCACCGTATGTCTACGACGCGGTCAACGTGCTGGCCGAAGCGATGGTCAAGGCCGGTTCGGCCGATCCCGAGAAGTACCTGCCCGAAGTGGGCAAGATCCAGTACAAGGGCGTGACCGGCCCGATCGCCTTCGACGAAAAGGGCGACATCAAGGGCGGCGCCCTGACGCTCTACACCTACAAGGGTGGCCAGCGTACGCAGATCGCCGTGGTGCGCTGATCGGCTTCGATCCGCGTTCCAACGAGAAAGGGCCTTCGGGCCCTTTTTTCATGGGCGCTCGAAACGGCAAGGGAGAAGAAAGAGTCGGGTGCCCGCTGCTCAGAGCGGCGCGAGTCCCGAGGGGCGGTCGGTGTTGCAGTACTCGATGAAGGCGTCGAGGTCGCGCGACTTGTCGAACACCGCGTCCGCGCCGAGCGTCTCGCAGCGCGCGCGGATGTCGGCCGTCACGTAGTTGCTCAGCACCACCGCGCGCTGGCCGGGAAGGCGTTCCTTGCAGCCCGCGAGCACGCCCAGGCCCGAGCCTTCCTTGAGGAACAGGTCGACGATCAGCAACTGCCACTCGGCCGGATGGGCGCGCAGCCACGCCAGCGCTTCGGATTCGGTTTCGGCAAAGCCAACGACTTGGGCATTCACCAGGTCCTCGAGTGCCGGAACCAGGTTGTCCCTGATGGTCTTGTTGTCCTCGACGAGGAACGTGATGAGGGCCATGCCACGGATAGGGTGTGAGAACCAATAGCGTAGCGTGCCGCGCGCGCTTGCTGCGTAGGAGAAAGGAGACGGAGAAACGCGGCGTGTCCCTATTTCATACGATGTCCGCGGCGCTCCGCCGCCGGCGCGCGGGTCGCGTCAGTCGTTCGCGCGCTTGCCCGTGCCGGGCTCGGCAGCGGTGGCCTGCCGGGCCTCGAGCTTCTTCACGCGGGCCGCGCTCTCGTCGCGCTGGGCCGTGGCCTCGATGCGCTTCTCGATCTCCTCGCTGAGCGCCGCGTTGACCTCGGCGAGCTGCTCGGCCGATTGCGCGAGCTTTTCCTCGAGCTGGCTCGTGTGCGCGATGGCCAGCGCCACCTCGCCCACCTGTACTTCCTCGGGCAACTCCTGCTCGAGCACCGTATTGACCACCGCGAGGTTGTCGGAGGCCTTCTGCACGTCGGCGGCGACGCGCTCGGTTTTTTCGAGCGTGCGGTCGAGCGACGTGCTGCCGTGCGGCTTGGTGCTGGGATGTCCTGCCATGCGGCGCCTCCTGGGGAACTGAAAACCTGGGGATCGTACCGCCAGACGGGTCGGGGAGGGCGGTGTGAGGTCTGCGCGGGCGGTGGGCTCAGCCCGGCGCATCGGTGAAGACAAGGGGCGCGCAAGCAACAGGCGCCCACAAAAAAGCCCAAGTGCCAATGGCAACTCGGGCTTTCTGCATGTTCGCGAACGGTTGCGAACAAAGACTCTCTGGCGGAGCAGGCGGGATTCGAACCCGCGGAGGGCTATTAACCCTCACACGCTTTCCAGGCGTGCGACTTAAACCGCTCATCCACCGCTCCGAAGCCCACGATTGTAGCAGTCGCCGGGGCCGTTTCCGGAAGCCTCAGGCCGTGGGACCGGAGGATTTGCCGGCCTGCACCATGCGCATGGCCGAGGCGATCAGCGCGGCGGTCTCGGTCATGTTGCTCGGCACGATCAGCGTGGTCTTGGAATCGGCCGCGACCTTGCCGTAGGCATCGACCGCGCGTTCGGCCACCTTGAGCTGCACCGCCTGTTCGCCGCCCGGCTGCTGGATGGCGGCCGCCACGCGCTCGATGGCGTCGGCCGTCGCCGTGGCCACCGCGGTGATCGCGGCCGCCTCGCCCTGGGCGTTGTTGATCTGGGCCTGCTTCTCGCCCTCGGAGCGCGCGATGAAGGCCTCGCGCTCGCCGGTGGCGATGTTGATCTGCTCCTGGCGCCGGCCCTCGGAGGCCGCGATCAGCGCGCGCTTCTCGCGTTCGGCCGTGATCTGGCGCTGCATCGCCTGCAGGATTTCCTTCGGCGGCGTCAGGTCCTTGATCTCGTAGCGCAGCACCTTCACGCCCCAGTTGAGCGCAGCCTCGTCGATGGCCGCGACCACCTGGGCATTGATGACGTCGCGCTCCTCGAAAGTCTTGTCGAGCTCCAGCTTGCCGATCACGCTGCGCAGCGAGGTCTGGGCGAGCTGGGTCACGGCCACGATGTAGTTCGACGAGCCGTAGCTCGCGCGCATCGGGTCGGTGACCTGGAAGTAGAGGATGCCGTCGACCTGCAGCTGCGTGTTGTCGCGCGTGATGCAGATCTGGCTCGGCACGTCGAGCGGGATTTCCTTCAGGCTGTGCTTGTAGGCCACCCGGTCGATGAACGGGATCAGGAAGTTGGGGCCGGGCGTCATGGTGCCGTGGTACTTGCCCAGGCGCTCGCGCACCCAGGCGTTCTGCTGCGGCACGAACTTCACCGACTGGCTGATGAAGATGATCGCGATGACCAGGATGATGATGGGGACCGAATATTCCATGGCTCTGTACCTTTCCTCTTTCGTTCTCGGGTTCTAGCTAGACCTTGTCGACCACCAGCCGGCTGCCGACGACCTCGACCACGCGGTGTTCGCCGGTGGAGGGCGCATGGCCCGCGCGCTGCACGACGGTCCACTGGGCGCCGCGGTAGCGCACGGTGGCGGTTCCGTCGGGGTTCCATGCCTCGACCTGCACGCTCTCGCCGATGTCGAGATTGAGGTCGCGGTTGGCTTCGGTGGGTGGGGGCGGCGGGCGCTTGCGCTGGATCGAGTACCAGGTCAGCACCGCCACCACGCCGACGACGGCGGCCACGAGCAGTTGCGTGACGGTGCCGAAGCCCAGGTGGGCGGAGATCGCCGCGGCGGCGAAACCGCCGGCCAGCAGCAGCAGATAGACCGTGCCGGACAGGAGCTCGACCACGATTGCCGTGCCAGCGATCAACCACCAGATCGTGGAATTCGCCATGACATCTCCTCTGTAGTTGTTTCAGGCGACGCCATTCTGAGGCATGCGCTCCGGGCGGCCCGGACTCGCCTGCACTTTGTGGGGGCTCCCGGCGCGGCGGCGAAAAGCGTGTCGCACCGTCATTCGGCGGACATTCGACGCGTCGGCGAATTCTTCATCTGAATTCCGTACACTTCGCGCCTCATTGCCTGTCCCGGAGCTCCGCCCCATGAAATTCCGCTTTCCCATCGTCATCATCGACGAGGACTTCCGCTCCGAGAACACCTCGGGCCTCGGTATCCGCGCGCTCGCGCAGGCCATCGAGACGGAGGGCTTCGAGGTGCTGGGCGTCACGAGTTACGGCGACCTGAGCCAGTTCGCTCAGCAGCAAAGCCGTGCCAGCGCCTTCATCCTGTCGATCGACGACGAGGAATTCACGGTCGGTCCCGACCTGGATCCGGCGGTGCTGAACCTGCGCAATTTCATCGGCGAAGTGCGGCGCAAGAACGCCGACGTGCCGATCTACATCTACGGCGAGACCAAGACCTCGCGCCACATCCCGAACGACATCCTGCGCGAGCTGCACGGCTTCATCCACATGTTCGAGGACACCCCCGAATTCGTGGCACGCCACATCATCCGCGAGGCCAAGAGCTACCTCGAGGGCGTGCAGCCGCCGTTCTTCAAGGCGCTGATCGACTACGCGGAAGACGGTTCGTACTCGTGGCACTGCCCGGGCCACTCGGGCGGCGTCGCCTTCCTCAAGAGCCCGGTGGGCCAGATGTTCCACCAGTTCTTCGGCGAGAACATGCTGCGCGCCGACGTCTGCAATGCGGTGGAGGAACTGGGCCAACTGCTCGACCACACCGGCCCGGTGGCGGCCAGCGAGCGCAACGCGGCGCGCATCTTCAATGCCGACCACTGCTTCTTCGTGACCAACGGCACCAGCACCAGCAACAAGATGGTGTGGCATCACACGGTGGCGCCCGACGACGTGGTGGTGGTGGACCGCAACTGCCACAAGTCGATCCTGCACGCGATCATCATGACGGGCGCAATTCCCGTGTTCATGAAGCCCACGCGCAACCACTTCGGCATCATCGGCCCGATCCCCAAGAGCGAGTTCGAGCCCGAGGCCATCAAGGCCAAGATCAAGGCCAACCCGCTGCTGGCCGACGTCGATGCCAACAAGGTCAAGCCGCGCGTGATGACGCTCACGCAGTCGACCTACGACGGCGTGATCTACAACACCGAGACCATCAAGAACACGCTCGACGGCTACGTCGACACGCTGCACTTCGACGAGGCCTGGCTGCCGCACGCCGCCTTCCACCCGTTCTACGGCTCCTACCACGCGATGGGCAAGCGCCGCGTGCGGCCGAAGGAATCGCTGGTGTTCGCGACCCAGTCCACGCACAAGCTGCTGGCCGGCATCAGCCAGGCCAGCCACGTGCTGGTGCAGGACTCGCAGAACCGCCAGCTCGACCGCGACCTGTTCAACGAGGCCTACCTGATGCACTCGTCGACCAGCCCGCAGTACGCGATCATCGCGAGCTGCGACGTGGCCGCCGCGATGATGGAGCCGCCCGGCGGCACCGCGCTGGTGGAGGAAAGCATCCTCGAGGCGCTCGACTTCCGCCGCGCCATGCGCAAGGTCGAGGAGGAGTTCGGCAAGGACGAGTGGTGGTTCAAGGTCTGGGGCCCCGAGAAGCTCGTGGACGAGGGCATCGGCGTCCCGGACGACTGGATCATGCACGGCGAGAAGAACGGCAAGAGCCGCTCGAAGAAGTCGCCGCGCAACTGGCACGGCTTCGGCGAGCTGGTCGACGGCTTCAACATGCTCGACCCGATCAAGTCGACCATCGTGACGCCGGGTCTGGACCTCGAGGGCAACTTCGCCGAGACCGGCATTCCGGCCAGCGTGGTGACCAAGTTCCTGGCCGAGCATGGCGTGATCGTCGAGAAGACCGGCCTCTACAGCTTCTTCATCATGTTCACCATCGGCATCACCAAGGGCCGCTGGAACACGCTGCTGACGGCGCTGCAGCAGTTCAAGGACGACTACGCGCGCAACCAGCCGATGTGGCGGATCATGCCGGAGTTCTGCCAGCAGCATACGGGCTACGAGCGCCTCGGCCTGCGCGACCTGTGCCAGCACATCCACCAGCTCTACGCGCGCTACGACGTGGCCCGCCTGACGACCGAGATGTACCTGAGCGACCTCACGCCGGCGATGAAGCCCAGCGACGCCTTCGCGCACATCGCGCACCGCAAGACCGAGCGCGTGGAGATCGACGAGCTCGAGGGCCGCATCACCACCAGCCTGATCACGCCGTACCCCCCGGGCATTCCGCTCTTGATCCCCGGCGAGGTCTTCAACAAGAAGATCGTCGACTACCTGAAGTTCTCGCGCGAGTTCAACACGCAGTGCCCGGGCTTCGAGACCGACATCCACGGCCTGGTCGCGCGCATCGACGAGACGGGCAAGAAGCGCTACTACGCGGACTGCGTGCGGAAGATCGCCTGAGCGCCGGGGCGCGAAGCGGGCAGGGCGGGCAGGGTGCGAGGGGCGGCTCAGCCGTCCTCGCGCACGCGCATGAAGCGTGCGAAGCGCGGCAGCCCGCCGGCCGTGAGCCCGTTGTAGCGGTAGGTGATCCAGGTGCCGATCGCGGGCGGCTGCTCGCGCTCGGCATCGCTCAGGCCGGTGCCCAGCTTGAAGCGCTGGCCGCCGGGCATCTCGACCAGCAGCGCGCCGAGCCGATGGGCATGCCTGCCCTTGCCGGGCACATGGCCGACCACGCGGGCTTCGGCATCTTCGTGGGTCTTGACCTTGAGCAGGTCGTTGTTGCGCTCGGCACGGTAGAGCGAGGCGCCGCGATGCAGCATCAGGCCTTCGCCGCCCATCTTCACGGTCTTGTCGAGCAGCGCCTGCAGCGCCTCGGCCGTGGTCGCGCGCTCCTGCGGCACCGCGACCACCCAGGGCGCGTCGGTGATCGGCAGCAGCCTGCGCAGCACGCCGAGGCGGGCCGTGAAGTCGCCGCCCTGGGCCGGCAGGTCGAACACCATGAACTTCATCTCGTGCCAGGCGACGTCGTTGGGCGTCTGGCTGCGCACGGTCGACACTGCATGCGAAAAGCGTCCGCGGCCGGCCCAGAGCTCGCCGTCGAGCGGCTGCTTGGGCAGCGCGGCGGTGAACCAGGCCGGTGCCAGGATGCGCTCGCCGCCGCGCGTGAAGAGCTGCCGGCCATCCCAGTACGCGCGCACGCCGTCGTACTTCTCGCTGACCCAGTAGTCGGCCAGCGACATGCCCGGCTTGTAGACCTCGGCCAGCATCAGCGCGGGCGCGCCGGCGTACGCCGGCAAGGTCAGCGCAAAGCCCAGGGTGGCGAGCAGCAGGGAACGTCGATGGAGCACGGGTGCTATGAAATGAGTAGCTGGAAACGACCGATGGATGCCCATTTGTGGCCGAAGTTCCTTCGCGAAACAAGCGCTGCGCGACCGGCGTGCATCGCCGTCCGACGGGCGCGAGGCCGCGCCCGGGAGCCGTGGTGCCGCTTACTCGGCCATGCCGCCGACGACGTTGCTGAAGCCGCCATCGACGTAGGTGATCTCGGCCGTCACGCCGCTGGCGAGGTCGCTCAGCAGGAAGGCCGCCACGTTGCCGACTTCCTCGATCGTCACGTTGCGTCGGATCGGCGAGGCCTCGGCGACGGCGCCGAGCATCTTGCCGAAGCCCTTGATGCCGCTGGCCGCGAGCGTCTTGATCGGGCCGGCGCTGATGCCGTTGACGCGCACGCCCTTCGGGCCCAGCGAGGCCGCCGTGTAGCGCACCGAGGCCTCGAGCGAGGCCTTGGCCAGGCCCATGGTGTTGTAGTTGGGCAGCGCGCGTTCGGCGCCCAGGTAGGTCAGCGTGAGCAGGGCCGACTTGTCATTGAGGTAGGGCTGGGCCGCCTTCGCCATGGCCGGGAAGCTGTAGGCGCTGATGTCGTGCGCGATGCGGAAGCCTTCGCGCGACAGGCCCTCGAGGAAGTCGCCCGCGATCGCCTCGCGCGGCGCGAAGCCGATGCTGTGCACGAAGCCGTCGAAGGTCGGCCAGACCTGCGACAGGTCGGCGAACAGCTTCTCGATCTGGGCATCGTCGCCGACGTCGCAGTCGAAGATCAGCTTCGAGCCGAAGTCGGCCGCGAACTCGGTGATGCGGTCCTTGAAGCGCTCGCCGACGTAGCTGAAGGCGAGCTCGGCACCCTGTTCATGGCAGGCCTTGGCGATGCCGTAGGCGATGGAGCGGTTGCTCAGCACGCCGGTGATCAGGAGTTTTTTGCCGGAAAGAAAGCCCATGGAGTTGCCTCGTGAAAATCTCGGGGCAGAATTCTCGCATGCGAGGTTGGCTGCTCTGGTTCGGTTTGGCGCTCTCGGCGGCCCCTTCGTGGGCCGCCCATGCGTACGCGCAATTCGGCGACGTCAAGTACGCGCCGGGCTTCACGCACTTCGGCTACGTGAATCCGAACGCCCCCAAGGGCGGTGAATTCAGGCTGGTGCCGCCGACCCGGCCCACCAATTTCGACAAGTTCAATCCGTTCACGCTCAAGGGCACCGGGCCCTCGGGCCTCGGCCAACTGATGTTCGAGAGCCTGATGACCGGCAACTCGGAGGAGCCGACCACCGCCTACGGCCTGCTGGCCGAAGACATCGACGTGGCGCCCGACGGCCTCTCGGCCACCTTCAGGCTCAACCCCAAGGCGCGCTTCAACGACGGCTCGCCGGTGCTGGCGGCCGACGTGGTCTATTCGTTCCAGACCCTGATCGGCCCGCTCGCGGCCCCGCAGTACAAGACCATCTATGCCGAGGTCAAGAAGGCGAGCGCGCTCGGCGAGCGCATGGTGCGCTTCGACTTCGCGAGCCCGAACCGCGAACTGCCGCTGGTGGTCGGCGGCATGGCGGTGTTCAGCCGCAAATGGGGCGGCGGCAAGCCCTTCGACCAGATCGTGACCGAGGTGCCGATCGCCTCCGGTCCCTACAGGCCCGCGAGCGACCGCCTGGGCCGCGACATCACCTACGTGCGCCGCGCCGACTACTGGGGCGTCGACCTGCCGGTGCGCAAGGGAATGTTCAACTTCGATCGCGTCGCCTACAAGGTCTACCTCGACGAGACCGCGCGCTTCGAGGGCCTGAAGGCCGGCGAGTTCGACTTCATGCGCGAGTTCGTCTCGCGCAACTGGGCGCGCCAGTACAAGGGCAAGCAGTTCGACAACGGCGAGATCGCCAAGCGCGCCTTCGAGAACCACAACCCCGGCGACTTCCAGGGCTACATCTTCAACACGCGCCGCGACAAGTTCAAGGACGTGCGCGTGCGCCAGGCCATCGCCCTCGCGATGGACTTCGAGTGGCTCAACCGCCAGCTCTTCTACGGCATCTACACCCGCGTGCAGGGCTACTTCCCGAACAGCGACTTCCATGCCGACGGCCTGCCCGGGCCGGACGAGCTGGCGCTGATGGAGCCGCTGCGCGCCAAGCTCAAGCCCGAGGTGTTCGGTCCCGCGCCGGTGCCGGCGAGCACCGATCCGCCCGGCAGCCTGCGCGAGAACCTGCGCAAGGCGAGGGCGCTTTTGGCCGAGGCCGGCTGGACCTACCGCGACGGCGCGCTGCGCAACGCGAAGAACGAGGCCTTCACCATCGAGTTCCTCAACGATCAGCCCTCGCTGATCCGCGTGGCGACGCCGCTGCAGACCGCGCTCAAGAAGCTGGGCATCGAGATGAGCTTTCGCACCGTCGACTTCTCGCTGTCGCAGCAGCGCATGCAGAACTACGACTTCGACATGACCTCGATGCGGCTGCCGGGCAACACCGCGCCGGGCGGCGAGCTGTTCGAGCTGTTCGGCTCGAAGTCGGCCGAGACGCCGGGCTCCTCCAACTACTGGGGCATCGCCGATCCGGCGGTCGACGCCATCGTCGGCAAGGTGGTGACGGCCACCACGCGCCCCGAGCTCACCACCGCCTTGCGCGTGCTCGACCGCGTGCTGTCGGCCGGCTACTACTCGATCCCGATGTACTACGGCAGCGCCTTCCTGGTCGGCTACCGGCCGGCCGGCGTGGTGCTGCCGCCGACGATTCCGCCGTACTACGATGTCGGCGATTGGGCCCTCGCGACATGGTGGGCCTCGCCGGCCAACAAGTAGCGCCCGCCGCACGAGAAGAGATCCGGAGCACGACAACCGCATGGCCAGCTACATCCTCAAGCGACTGCTGCTGATGATTCCCACGCTCCTGGGCGTGCTGATCATCACCTTCGGCGTGATCCAGTTCGTGCCGGGCGGTCCGGTCGAGCAGATGGTGGCGCAGTTGCAGGGCCGCGATTCGGGCGGCGAGCGGGCCGCGAGCAGCGGTGCCGGCTACCGCGGCCGCCAGGGCCTCGATCCGCAGCGCATCGAGGAGATCAAGAAGCTCTACGGCTTCGACAAGCCGGCCCACGAACGCCTGTGGACCATGCTCAAGTCCTTCGCGCGCTTCGACCTCGGCACCAGCTTCTACCAGCGCAAGGACGTCTGGGAACTGGTCAAGGAGAAGATGCCGGTCTCGATCAGCCTGGGCCTGTGGACCTTCTTCATCAGCTACCTGATCGCGGTGCCGCTGGGCGTGGCCAAGGCGGTGCGCGCCGGCTCGCGCTTCGACTTCTTCACCACGCTGATCGTGCTGGTGGGCTATGCCATCCCGGGCTTCGTGCTCGGCGTGGCGCTGCTGGTGATCTTCGGCGGCCAGCTGCAGTGGTTCCCGCTGCGCGGCCTCACCTCGCCGAACTGGGAAAGCCTGAGCTGGGGCGCGCGCATCGTCGACTACCTCTGGCACATCGCGCTGCCGGTCACGGCGATGGTGATCGGCAGCTTCGCCGTGACAGCGATGCTGACCAAGAACTCCTTCCTCGAGGAGATCCGCAAGCAGTACGTGCTGACCGCGCGCGCCAAGGGCCTCGCCGAGCGGCAGGTGCTCTGGAAGCACGTGTTCCGCAACGCGCTGATCCCGATCATCACGGGCTTCCCGGCCGCCTTCATCGGCGCCTTCTTCACCGGCTCGCTGCTGATCGAGACCCTGTTCACGCTCGACGGCCTGGGCCTGCTGAGCTACGAGAGCGTGATCCGGCGCGACTACCCGGTGGTGCTGGGCACGCTCTACCTGTTCACGCTGATCGGGTTGGTGACCAAGCTGATTTCCGATCTCTGCTACGTCTGGGTCGATCCGAGGGTGAAGTTTGACTGAATCGATGCCCACTCCCGCCGCGCCGCGTCCGCCGGCCAAGTCGGACAGCCCGGGCCGGCGCGCCTGGCGCCGTTTCCGCCGCAATCCGCTGGGCTTCTGGAGCCTGGTCCTGTTCTCCGTGCTGGTGGTGCTGAGCCTGTTCGCCGAGCTGTTGTCCACCGACAAGCCGCTGGTGGTGCGCTACGAGGGCCAGACCTACTTCCCGGTGCTGCGCGACTACTCCGAGAAGACCTTCGGCGGCGACTTCGAGACCCCGGCCGACTATCTCGATCCCTTCATCCGCGACCGCATCACGGCCGGCGCCAACTGGGCGCTCTATGCACCCAATCCCTACGGCCCGCGCACGCTCAACTACTTCGCCAAGCAGCCCAACCCGGCCGCGCCCTCGGGCGAGAACCTGCTGGGCACCGACGACCGCGGGCGCGACCTGCTGGCGCAACTGATCTACGGCTTCCGCGTCAGCGTGCTGTTCGCGCTGGCGCTCACGGTCGTGGGCGTGGTGCTGGGCATCGCCATCGGCGCGATCCAGGGCTTCTTCGCGGGCAAGACCGACCTGTTCCTGCAGCGGCTGCTCGAGATCTGGGGTTCGATGCCCGAGCTCTACCTGCTGATCATCTTCAGCGCCATCTTCACGCCCAGCGTGCTGCTGCTGTTGGTGCTGCTGAGCCTGTTCGGCTGGATGGCGCTGGCCGACTACGTGCGCGCCGAGTTCCTGCGCAACCGCCAGATGGACTACGTGCGCGCCGCGCGCGCGCTCGGCGTGAGCAACCTGCAGATCATGCGGCGCCACATCCTGCCCAACAGCATGGTGCCGGTCGTCACCTTCCTGCCGTTCCGCATGAGCGCGGCGATCCTCGCGCTGACCTCGCTCGACTTCCTCGGGCTCGGCGTGCCGCCGGGCACGCCCTCGCTGGGCGAGCTGCTCAACCAGGGCAAGGCGAACATCGACGCCTGGTGGATCTCGATGTCCACCTTCGGCGTGCTGGTCTTCACCTTGATGCTGCTGACCTTCATGGGCGACGCGCTGCGCGACGCCCTCGATCCACGGAAGGCCGACAAGTGAAACCGGGCGAATCCTCCCTCGCGGCCGGCGCGCCGCTGCTCGACGTGCGCGGCCTGCGCGTGGCCTTCGGCGGCAAGCCGGTGGTGCACGGCGTCGATTTCCGGATCGCGGCCGGCGAGAAGTTCGCGCTGGTGGGCGAGTCGGGCTCGGGCAAGACCGTCACCGCGCTGTCGCTGCTGCGGCTGGTGCAGAACGCCGAGCTCTCGGGTTCGGCGCGGCTGTTCGATGCCGAGCGTGCGCAGGACGGGCGCGACCTGCTGTCGATCCCCGAGCGCGAGCTGCGCGGCATCCGCGGCAAGGAGATCGCCATGATCTTCCAGGAGCCGATGACCGCGCTCAACGCGCTCTACAGCGTGGGCGACCAGATCGCCGAGGTGCTGCAGCTGCACGAGGGCCTGCCGGCACGCGCCGCGCAGGAGGCCGCGGTGCAACTGCTGGCCGACACCGGCATTCCCGAACCGGCGCGGCGCGCGCGCGCGCTGCCGCATCAGCTCTCGGGCGGCCAGCGCCAGCGCGCCATGATCGCCATGGCATTGGCCTGCCGGCCGCGCCTGCTGCTGGCCGACGAACCGACCACCGCGCTCGACGTGACGGTGCGCGCCCAGATCCTCGAACTGCTGGCCGAGCTGCAGCGCAAGTACGGCATGGCGGTGCTGCTGATCACCCACGACCTGAACCTGGTGCGGCATTTCGCCGACCGCGTCGCGGTGATGGAGCAGGGCCACATCGTCGAGCACGGCCCGGTGGCGACCGTGTTCGAGGCGCCGCAACACCCCTACACGCGCAAGCTGATCGACAGCCATCCCACGCGCGACGTGACGCCCGCGCCGGCGCGACCCGACGCGGCGCCGATCCTCTCGGCCACCGGACTGCGCGTGAGCTACCCGGTGCCCCGGCCCGGCTTCGCCGGCTGGTTCGGCAAGGGCGAGTTCGTGGCGGTGCAGGGTGCCGAATTCCGCATCGCGCCCGGCGAAACCCTGGGCGTGGTCGGCGAGTCGGGCTCGGGCAAGTCGACCCTGGCGCTGGCCGCGCTGGGGCTGCTGCGCTTCCAGGGCGCGCTGAAGGTCGAGGGGCAGGGCTGGGGGCAGGGCCAGGCTTCGGACCTCGCGCTGCGGCGCGCGATGCAGGTGGTGTTCCAGGACCCGTTCTCCTCGCTCTCGCCGCGCATGACCGTCGAGCAGATCGTCGGCGAGGGCCTGCTGGTGCATGCGCCCGAGCTCAAGGCGTCCGACCGGCGCGCGCGGGCGCTGCAGGCGCTGGCCGACGTCGGGCTCACCGAGGCGCAGTTCCCCGCGCTGCTCGATCGCTATCCGCACGAGTTCTCGGGCGGGCAGCGGCAGCGGCTGGCGATCGCGCGCGCGCTGATCGTCGATCCGCGCCTGCTGGTGCTCGACGAGCCCACCAGCGCGCTCGACGTCACGATCCAGAAGCAGGTGCTGGGGCTGCTGCAGCGGCTGCAGCGCGAGCGCGGGCTGAGCTATCTGCTGATCACGCACGACGTGGAGGTGATCCGCGCCATGGCGCACCAGGTCATCGTCATGAAGGACGGGGCGATCCTCGAATCGGGCCCGGTCGACCGGGTGCTCGACGCGCCCGAACACCCCTACACGCAGAAACTGGTGGCCGCCGCGCAACTGGCCTGACGGCGGACACGACCACAACAACGAGCATTGCGCGAAAAGATGTCGGAAATCGGACAAGACAGGCGCGGCGCCTGGCGGGCGGCGCTCGCCTGCATGGTGACGCTGGCGGTGGCCATGGGGCTGGGGCGCTTCGCCTTCACGCCGATGCTGCCGATCATGCTGCACGAGGGCAAGCTCGAGCTCGAAGCCGGCGGGCTGCTGGCCTCGCTCAACTACCTCGGCTATTTCGTCGGCGCGGTGAGTTGTGCCGCCATCGGCGTGCGCGCCAAGACCATGGTGCGCGGCGGCCTGCTGGCCACCGCCGTGCTGCTGATCGGCATGGGACTCTTGCACAGCTTCGGTGCCTGGGGCGTGCTGCGCGCGGCGGCCGGCGTGATGAGCGCCTGGGTGTTCGTGTTCGCCTCGAGCTGGGGCCTGCGCCGGCTGGCCGAAACGCGTTCGCCGGCGCTCGGTGGCGTGATCTACACCGGCCCCGGCGTCGGCATCGCCATGACGGGGCTGCTGGGCGGGGCGCTCGGCCGCTGGGGATCGGAAACCGGCTGGATCGGCCTGGGCCTGCTGGC
>NZ_JBZAYE010000479.1:0-5724 GCF_058244205.1 Variovorax sp. 20P10.2.4 | reverse complement strand
TTTTTCGTTTTCGGCTTCGGTTTTCTCGCTCACACCACCGCCGGCATGGCTGGCACGCTGGCCGAACAGCCGCAGCAGGCGCAGCGCGGCGACCTGGCTGGCCAGGGTGTAGCGCCAGCGCGCCAGCCGGCCCTCGCCGCCCACCAGGTCGAGCAGGCCGACCCCCGACTGGTCGCTCAGCTGCAGCGCCAGCGCCGGGTCGGCGAGCGACCACTCACGCCAGACGCCTTTGCCGCCGGGCTCCAGCGCCAGCAGCCGCTGGTCGGTGAGCGCCACCAGGCCAAAACTGAAACGAAGTTCTTCATCGAGGTCAACCGACAGTGTTGCCAGAACGTTTTCCGCGACTGCGAGCCGGCTTTTCAGAGCCTCTGAAACCGCTTCGTTTTCGCCCTCCTGGGTGCCGACTGGATCGTGATGTTGCATTGTGTTTCTTTGACTCTTGCCCGTCGCGGCCCGCTGGGACCGCGCCATGACGCCCTTCGCGGGGCGCCGATTCTGACCGATCGCCATGGGCGCGCTTGAAGGCGCCGCGGTGCTCGGCCAAAGCACATCGAACGTTTGCATGACCCGTTTCGACGACATTCGCCTGCTGCGCATCAACTATTTGCGCGGCCCGAGCATCTGGACCTACCGCCCGGTGCTCGAAGTCTGGCTGGACCTCGGCCGGCTCGAGGAATTCCCCTCCAACAAGATCGAAGGCTTCGGCGACCGGCTGACGACCCTGCTGCCGGCGCTGATCGAGCACCACTGCGGCGTCGGCGAGCGCGGCGGCTTCATCCAGCGGCTGCGCGAAGGCACCTGGTCGGGCCACGTGCTCGAGCACGTGGTGATCGAGCTCTTGAACCTGGCCGGCATGGCCACCGGTTTCGGCCAGACCCGCGAGACCTCGGTCTCGGGCACCTACCGCATGGTGTTCCGCTCGCGTGACGAGCAGGTGGCGCGGGTGGCGCTGGCCGAGGGCCACCGCATCATGATGGCCGCGATCAACGACGACCCCATCGGCCCGGCCGACGTGCAGGCCGCGATCGAGGCGATCAAGTCGAAGGTCGACGACTGCTACCTCGGCCCGAGCACCGAGGCGATCGTGAATGCCGCGATCGACCGCGACATCCCCTACATGCGCCTGAACAGCGGCAACCTGGTCCAGATGGGCTACGGCGCCAACCAGCAGCGCATCTGGACCGCCGAGACCGACTACACCAGCGCCATCGGCGAATCGATCGCCAGCGACAAGGTGCTGACCAAGTCGCTGCTCGCGGGCTGCGGCATCCCGGTGCCCGGCGGCCAGGCCGTCGCCAGCCCGGCCGAGGCCTGGGAAGTGGCCGAGGAGATGGGCGTGCCGGTGGTGGTCAAGCCCTCCGACGGCAACCATGGCCGCGGCGTGATCCTGGACCTGACCAAGCGCGAGGACATCGAGGCCGCCTTCTCGGTGGCCGAGCGCCACGGCAGCGAAGTGCTGGTCGAGCGCTACATCCGCGGCGAGGAACACCGCGTGCTGGTGGTCGGCGGCCGCATGGTGGCGGCCGCGCGCGGCGAGACCGTCTGGGTCACGGGCGACGGCAAGTCCGACTGCAGCGAACTCATCGACCTGCAGATCAACAGCGACCCGCGCCGCGGCGACACCGAGGACTTCCCGCTGTCGTTCCTGGGCGCGCGCGACGGCGCGATCCTGTCGGACCTGCGCCGCCAGGGCCTGGTGCCCGAGTCGGTGCCCGAAGCCGGCCGCCGCGTGCTGATCCAGCGCAACGGCAACGTCGCGATCGACTGCACCGACAGCGTCCATCCCGAGGTCGCGCACATGGTCGAGCTGGCCGCGCGCGTGGTCGGCCTGGACATCGCCGGCATCGACCTGGTCTGCGAGGACATCTCCAAGCCACTCGGCCCGCAGGGCGGCGCCATCGTCGAGGTGAACGCCGGCCCCGGCCTGCTGATGCACCTGAAGCCGGCCGTCGGCTCGCCGCGCCCGGTGGGCCGCGCGATCTGCGACCACCTGTTCCCCGACGATTCGCAAGGCCGCATCCCCGTGGTGGGCGTGGCCGGTTCGCGCGACAACGCGGTGATCGCCCGCCTGGTGGCCTGGCTGGTCGGCCTCGGCGGCCGCCACACCGGCCTGGCCTGCCGCGACGGCCTGTTCCTCGAGCGCCGCCGCGTCGATGCGCGCGACAGCGCCAACTGGGAAGCCGGCCACCGCCTGCTGATGAACCGCCAGGTGCAGGCCGTGGTGATCGAGAACGGCGCGCGCACCATCCTGCAGGACGGCCTGCCCTACGACCGCTGCGAGGTCGGCATCGTGACCGACCTCGGCGGCTTCGAGCAGCTGGGCGACTTCGACATCCGCGAGAGCGACCACATGGTCAAGGTGCTGCGCACCCAGGTCGACGTGGTGCTGCCCGAGGGCACCGCGGTGCTCAACGCCGACGACGAACGCGTGGCCGGCCTGGCGCCGCTGTGCGACGGCGCCGTGATCCTCTACAGCGTGGACGCGCAGGCCGCGTCGCTGACGGCCCACCAGGCCGCCGGCGGCAAGGCGGTGCTGATCCGCCAGGACCGCGTGGTGCTGGCCAACGGCACCAGCGAGTCGTTCCTGCCGGGCCTGGGCCGCCTCACCGTGTGGCGCGCCACCCATGCCGGCGTCAGCCTCGAGAGCCTGCTGGCCGCCGTGGCCGCGGCCTGGGCGCTGGGCATTCCGCTCAACCTCATCGGCGCGGGCATCGAAGCCTTCGAGGCCGACCTGCAGGCGGCACTGGCCTCGCTGCAGCTCTCGCAGAGCCAGCCCTCGCCCCAACTCCAGCTCGCTTGATCCATCCGGTCCCCCGCGTTCTCGCGGGGCACCCGCCGATACCCCAGAAGAACCGCGCCGCCCCATGAAAGTCACCCGCACCCGCGCCCTTCGCGGTCCCAACCTCTGGAGCCGCCACACCGCCATCGAGGCGGTCGTTGCCTGCGAAGGCGACGAGAACGCCATCGGCCGGCTGGCCGGCTTCGAGGACCGCCTGCGCGCGGCCTTCCCGACCATCGGCGAGCTGCACCCCATGGTGCTGGGCCAGCCGCTGGCGCTGGCCCACGTGCTGGAGAACGCGGCCGTGGCGCTGCAGGCCCAGGCCGGCTGCGCGGTCAACTTCGGCCACACCTCGCCCACGCTGGAAGAAGGCGTCTACCAGGTGGTCGTGCAATACACCGAGGAGGCCGTCGGCCGCCGCGCGCTCGAGCTGGCCGAGGCGCTGATCGCCGCGGCACAGAACGGCACCGCCTTCGACGCCACCGCCGCCATCACCGAGCTGCGCGACCTCGACGAATCGGAACGCCTGGGCCCGAGCACCGGCTCCATCGTCGACGCCGCCGTGGCGCGCGGCATCCCCTACCGCCGCCTCACCAGCGGCAGCCTGGTGCAGTTCGGCTGGGGCTCGAAGCAGCGCCGCATCCAGGCCGCCGAGGTCGACAGCACCAGCGGCGTGGCCGAGTCGATCGCGCAGGACAAGGAGCTCACCAAGCAGCTGCTCAACGCCGCCGGCGTGCCGGTGCCGCTGGGCCGCCCGGTGGCCGACATGGACGACGCCTGGGCCGCCGCTCAGGAGATCGGCCTGCCCGTGGTGGTGAAGCCGCAGGACGGCAACCAGGGCAAGGGCGTGACCGTCAACATCACGACGCGCGAGCAGCTCGATGCGGCCTACGCGGCCGCCGATGCCCACGGCGAGGTGATGGTCGAGAAATTCCTGCCGGGCTTCGACTTCCGCCTGCTGGTGGTGGGCGACCGCCTGGTGGCCGCCTCGCGGCGCGATCCGCCGCACGTGATCGGCGACGGCAGCGCCACCGTGCGCCAGCTGGTCGACACGGTCAACCTCGACCCGCGCCGCGGCGAGGGCCATGCCACCTCGCTGACCAAGATCCGCCTCGACGACATCGCCGTCGGCCGGCTCGAAGCGCAAGGCCTCACGCCCGACAGCGTGCCCGCGCTGGGCCAGCGCGTGGTGCTGCGCAACAACGCCAACCTCTCGACCGGCGGCACCGCCACCGACGTGACCGACACCGTGCATCCCGAGGTGGCGGCGCGCGCGGTCGACGCGGCGCAGATGGTCGGCCTGCACATCTGCGGCGTCGACGTGGTCTGCGAGAGCGTGCTGCGCCCGCTCGAGGAGCAGCACGGCGGCATCGTCGAGGTCAATGCCGCGCCGGGCCTGCGCATGCACATCTCGCCCTCGTTCGGCCGCGGCCGCGCGGTCGGCGAGGCGGTGGTCGACGCGCTGTTCGCCCATGGCGACGACGGCCGCATCCCGGTGATCGCGGTCACCGGCACCAACGGCAAGACCACCACCACGCGGCTGATCAACCACATCGTCGCCTCCAGCGGCCTGCGCACCGGCATGACCAACACCGACGGCGTGTACGTCGACGGCCGCCAGACCGACAGCGGCGACTGCAGCGGCCCGAAGAGCGCGCGCAACGTGCTGCTGCATCCCGACGTGGACGCGGCCGTGTTCGAGGTCGCGCGCGGCGGCGTGCTGCGCGAGGGCCTGGGCTTCGACCGCTGCTCGGTGGCCGTGGTCACCAACATCGGCAGCGGCGACCACCTGGGCCTGAACTACATCACCACCGTCGAGGACCTCGCGGTGCTCAAGCGCGTAGTGGTGCGCAACGTGGCGCCCGGCGGCTATGCCGTGCTCAACGCGGCCGACCCCAACGTCGCCGCGATGGCCACCAACTGCCCGGGCGAGGTGATCTTCTTCGCGGCCGACCGCCAGCATCCCGTGATGGCCACGCACCGCGCGCAGGGCAAGCGCACCGTCTACGTCGACCAGGACACGGTGGTGGCGGCCGAGGGCTCGTGGCGCGAACGCATCTCGCTGCGCGACGTGCCGATCACGCGCGGCGGCAGCATCGGCTTCCAGGTCGACAACGTGATGGCCGCCGTGGCCGCGGCCTGGGCCGTGGGCCTGGACTGGGACACCATCCGCAGCGGCCTCGCGAGCTTCCTCAACGACGCCGCCGGCGTGCCCGGCCGCTTCAACGTGATGGACTACCGCGGCGCCACCGTGATCGCCGACTACGGCCACAACACCGACGCCATGCGCGCGCTGGTCTCGGCCGTGGACACCATGCCCGCGAAGAAGCGCTCGGTGGTCATCAGCGGCGCGGGCGACCGGCGCGATTCCGACATCCGCGACCAGACCGCGATCCTGGGCCAGGCCTTCGACGACGTGATCCTCTATCAGGACGCGGCCCAGCGCGGCCGCGCCGACGGCGAGGTGATGGGCCTGCTGCGCCAGGGCCTGCAGGGCGCGACCCGCACGCGCCAGATCGACGAGATCCGTGGCGAGTTCATCGCCATCGACGCCGCGCTGGCCCGGCTGCAGCCCGGCGACCTCTCGCTGATCCTGGTCGACCAGGTCGACGAAGCGCTCGCCCACCTCGCCAAGCGCATCGCCGAAGGCTGAGCGCGCGGGCCGGGTCCCGCCGCCTGCGGGATTCGTCCCACACGCGGGGGCGCGTCCCGCCGGGTCCGCAATCTGTGCCGTCCCACAGGCCGCGCGCGCCGCGCGGCCGGACACTGGGCCTCCAGTCGCGCACTGCCTCGCTCTCGAGGAAGTCGCGTCCTTTCCAGGAGGCACGATGACCCCAACGATCCACGCGGGAACGATCCCGACCCGCCGGCCGACGCGGCCGCTGCGTTCCCTTCGCATCCTCGCGCTCGCGGCCGGCCTGGTCGCGCTCGGCGCGCAGGCCCAG
>NZ_JBZAYE010000478.1:0-5724 GCF_058244205.1 Variovorax sp. 20P10.2.4 | reverse complement strand
TGCGATCGTGGACGAGACCGGCAAGGACCTGCCCAATGGCGCGGGCGGCATGCTGGTGATCAAGCGGCCCTGGCCCTCGATGATCCGCACCATCTGGAACGACCCCGAGCGCTTCAAGAAGAGCTACTTCCCAGAAGAGATGGGCGGCACGATCTATCTGGCCGGTGACGGCGCGGTGCGCAGCGCCGACCGCGGCTACTTCCGCATCACGGGCCGCATCGACGACGTGCTCAATGTCTCGGGCCACCGGCTGGGCACGATGGAGATCGAGTCGGCGCTGGTGTCCAAGACCGATCTCGTGGCCGAGGCCGCGGTGGTGGGGCGTCCCGACGATCTGACGGGCGAGGCGATCTGCGCCTTCGTCGTGCTCAAGCGCGCGCGACCGACCGGCGAGGAGGCGAAACAGATCGCCACCGAGTTGCGCAACTGGGTGGCCAAGGAGATCGGGCCGATCGCCAAGCCCAAGGACATCCGCTTCGGCGACAACCTGCCGAAGACGCGCAGCGGCAAGATCATGCGGCGGCTGCTGCGCAGCATCGCCAAGGGCGAGGCGATCACGCAGGACACCTCGACGCTCGAGAACCCGGCGATCCTCGATCAGTTGTCGCAGACGAATTGAGCGATGCGGCATTCCTGCTGTAGGACAGGGGCGTCTGTGCCGGGCCGAGGGCCGGGCAGGCCCCTTCGCTGAGGTAAAACCGCTGGCACCACCGCGCGCCTCGAAGCGCGCGGGTTCCCAACGTGTTCGATCTTTCCGAAGGAGGCCCCCATGGGCGTGAGATCCGCTTTCCTGTTCGTCATCGTGCTGCTGATCGCGGCGCTGGCCGCGCTCAACTGGGGCACGCTGTCCACGCCCACCGACGTGTGGCTGGGCTTCATGACCGTCTCGGCGCCGCTGGGCCTGATCATGCTGGGGCTCACCGTGGTGCTGGCGGCCTTCTTCCTGGTCTACGTGCTGTACCTGCACAGCTCGGTGCTGCTCGACACCAAGCGCCACACCAAGGAGATGCAGGTGCAGCGCGACCTGGCCGACAAGGCCGAGGCGTCGCGCTTCACCGAACTGCGCAACTTCCTGCAGGCGCAGGAGAACCAGCACATGGCGCAGAACGCCGACCGCCAGACGGCGCTGCTGGCGCGCATCGACCAGCTCGAGGCCGCGGTGCGGCTGCGTTCGGATCAGTCCGACAACACGCTGGCCGCGCACATCGGCCAGCTCGAGGACCGCATCGAGCGCCGGCCTTCGCTGCCCGTGGAACTCGATCCGCGGGTCTGAGGACCGGCCTTACTTCGTCGACAGGATCCAGGCCGCGAGCTTCTTCGCGTCGGCTTCGCTGACCTGGTTGTTGGCCGGCATCGGCACCGGGCCCCACACGCCCGAACCGCCCTTGATGATCTTGCCGGCCAGCATGTCGGCCGCGCCCGCGTTGTCCTTGTACTTGGCCGCCACGTCCTTGAACGAGGGGCCGAGCACCTTGCGCTCGACCGCATGACAGCTCATGCAGTTCTTCGAGGTGGCCAGCGCCAGGTCGGCGAAGGCGGGGGCTGCCAGGCCGAGGGCCAGGGTCGCGAACAGCAGGGCTCTTTTCATGGGGATCGGATTCTCTGTTTATGTAAGGGCTGAGTTACATTCGACGGCTCAACGCGATGATTGTAGGGAGCACCGACCACCGGCGTGCGACCGCATCGCGCGACACGACCCGAAGGGATTCGCGATGTGGTTTCTGGTGCTGGGCATCCTGGGCGTGGCCCTCAAATACTTCGAAGTCGGCCCGGTCGCTACCTGGAGCTGGTGGATCGTGCTGATTCCCTTCGCGCTCGCCATGGCCTGGTGGGCCTGGGCCGATGCCTCGGGCTACACCAAGCGCAAGGTGGTCGAGCGTGAGGATGCGCGTCGCCAGGCGCGCATCGACCGGCAGAAGACCAACATGGGCCTGAAGACCGGCAGCGGATCGCGCCCACGCCGCTGACTCCTCTGCGCTGACGGGCCCGCCGTGGTCCGCATGTGAAACTCTTCCGACGCGCCGCATGCATCGCGGCGCTTCACCGGGGAGGATCGAAATGACCACACGCATGCCGTCGAACGGGCTCGCGCCCGTGCTGCGGATCGCCATGGGCTTGCTGATCGTGCTGGCCATGGGTGCGGCCGGCTGGCTGCATCGCTCGCCATGGATCGTGCTGCTGGCGACGCCGCTGTTCACCGTGCTCTATGCGCTCGGCAAGTGGAATGCCTGGACGCTGGCCTGGCGGCTCGGCGGCGCGAAGCGGATCGCGCTGTCGGCGCTCGTGACGCTGCCGATCCAGGCGGTGCTCGCGGGCGTGTTCTACCTGCTCGGGCTGGGGCTGAGCATGCTGCTGGCGCCGGCCGCGCCGATCGCTGCGTTCTCGACGTCGGACGTTCAATGGGCCGCGGCGCTGTTCGTCGTGGCGGTCGCTGTGAGCGCGGCGATCATCGGGCTCGAGTCGAAGGCATCGCCCGCGGCGCCCGAGCCGATGGTCGGCACGCCATCGCCCGCACCGGAAGCCGAGTCCGAACTCGACATCGACCCAACGCCGCTGAATCACGACACCTTCTTCGATTCCCCCGGCTACTGGCGCAAGAACACCGCGCGCGAAGCGCTCGCACAGCGCGGCGCGCCGGTCGAGAAGCCGCCGTTCGCGGCCAGCGAAGCCATGCTCGCGGCCGCAGAGGCGCGGCTGGGCTTTCGCCTGCCCGACACGCTGCGTCAGCTGTATGGCCGGATGAACGGCGGGTACGTGGGCTGGCTCTACGTGCCGCTCAAGCGCGATGCCGGCCCGTTCTACGACGACTGGCGCGGCGCCTTCTCCATCGACTATTCGAGCCTCGCGCCCCTGGCCGAGCTGCGCACCGTCGCCGAGCACTACGAGGACTTCACGCACGAGCCCGAGGAAGTGCCGGCCGGCGCCGACAAGCTGGTGGTGCTGCAGGCCCGCTATGGCGACATGACCCTGCTCGACTACACGCGCGGGCCGCAGGCGCGGGTGCTGATCGCGGACTTCGACCGCCAGCCGGGCGTGGAGCCGGTCGACATCGCCTTCGAGAACTTCGACGATTTCCTCGCGGCGCTGCGGCGCGTGCGCCCAGAGCGCGGCGTGGCGCGAACGGTCGCGCGCGATCTGGGCCCGCCGCTGGGCGAGGCGCCGGAGCAATGGCGTGCCTCGATGTTCTGGGGCGAGGCTCAGCCTCATTTCTTCCATCTCAACGCGGCGCAGCGCAAGGACGGTTCCGAGCCGCAACTGACGGCCGACGATGCGCTGGTCGCGCAGACCGAGGCGCGGCTGGGCGTGCGGCTGCCGGGCGCGCTCGTGGCGCTGTGGCGCGTGAAGAACGGCGGCGGCGTCTCGTGCCGCTGGGTCGACATCGCCGACGGCGAAGGCCAGCCGTACAGCGAGGTCCTGCGCTACCTGATGCCGATGGAATACCTCGCGACGCTGGCCGAGCTGTCGGACCGCATCGTGTTCCCGCCGGGCGAAACGCCGTGGAAGCAAGGCTTCGACGCGCCGCAGCGCCTCGTGGTGCTCGAGGCCGACCACGGCAGGGTGGTCATGCTCGACTATCGCGACAGCGGCGCACAGGCACCGGCCGTGCTGGTCGTGGACGACCTGGACCGCGGTCCGCCGCGCGAACTGCTGCGTTTCGAGAGCTTCGACGACCTGTTGCCGCGCCTGCGCCCGAAGTCCATCGGCTACGAGGAAGTGGCGAAACCGTGGCAGCCGCCGGCCGCCACGGCCTGAACGCCGGGCTTCAGAACTTGTCGAGCACCGCGCCCGAGCTCGCGCTCGAGGCATTGAACGCGAACTTGGCCTGCACGCCGCGCGTGTAGCGCGGGGCCGGGGCCTTCCAGCCTTCGCGGCGCTTGGCGATCTCGGCCTCGGGCACGTTGAGCTCGAGCTTGAGCGCATGCGCATCGATGGTGATCGAGTCGCCCTCGTGGACGAAGGCGATGGTGCCGCCGGCCGCCGCTTCGGGCGCCACGTGGCCCACCACCATGCCCCAGGTGCCGCCAGAGAAGCGGCCATCGGTGATCAGGCCCACGCTCTCGCCGAGGCCCGCGCCGATCAGCGCGCCCGTGGGCGCCAGCATCTCGGGCATGCCCGGGCCGCCCTTGGGGCCGAGGTAGCGCAGCACCATCACGTCGCCGGCCACGATCTTGCCGTCGAGGATGGCCTTGAGCGCCGACTGCTCGTCGTCGAACACGCGCGCCGGGCCGGTGATGACCGGGTTCTTGAGGCCGGTGATCTTGGCGACCGCGCCTTCGGGCGACAGGTTGCCCTTGAGGATGGCCAGGTGGCCTTCGTCGTACATCGGCTTGTCGATCGGGCGGATCACGTCCTGGTCGGCGCGCGGCACGTCGGGCACGTCCTTGAGCACTTCGGCGATGGTCTGGCCGCTGATGGTGACGCAGTCGCCATGCAGCAGGCCGGCGTTGAGCAGCACCTTCATGACCTGCGGAATGCCGCCGGCCTGGTGCAGGTCGACCGCGAGGTACTTGCCCGAGGGCTTCAGGTCGCAGATCACCGGCACCTTCTTGCGCATGCGCTCGAAGTCGTCGATGGTCCATTCCACCTCGGCCGCGTGCGCGATCGCGAGGAAGTGCAGCACCGCGTTGGTCGAGCCGCCCGTGGCCATGATCACGGCCACCGCGTTCTCGATCGCCTTCTTGGTCACGATGTCGCGCGGCTTCAGGTCCTTCTTGATCGCCTCGATCAGCACCTTGGCCGATTCCTTGGCCGAGTTGGCCTTCTCGTCGTGCGGGTTCGCCATGGTCGACGAGTAGGGCAGCGAGATGCCGAGGGCCTCGAAGGCGCTCGACATGGTGTTCGCCGTGTACATGCCGCCGCAGGAGCCGGTGCCGGGGATGGCGCGCTTCTCGATCTCGTGCAGGTCCTCGTCGCTCATGTTGCCGGCGGCGTTCTGGCCCACGGCCTCGAACACGCTGACGATGTTGAGGTCCTGGCCCTTGTAGCGGCCCGGCAGGATGGTGCCGCCGTAGACGTAGATGGCGGGCACGTTGGCGCGCAGCATGCCCATCAGGCCGCCGGGCATGTTCTTGTCGCAGCCGCCGACCACCAGCACGCCGTCCATCCACTGGCCGCCGACGCAGGTCTCGATGCAGTCGGAGATGACCTCGCGGCTCACCAGCGAGTACTTCATGCCTTCGGTGCCCATGGCCATGCCGTCGGAGATGGTGGGGGTGCCGAACACCTGCGCGTTACCGCCGGCTTCCTCGATGCCCGCGATGGCCGCGTCGGCCAGCTTCTGCAGGCCCGAGTTGCAGGGCGTGATGGTGCTGTGGCCGTTGGCGACGCCGACCATCGGCTTCTTGAAGTCGCCTTCCTCGTAGCCCATCGCGTAGAACATCGAACGGTTGGGCGCGCGGCTCTTGCCTTCGACGATGTTGGCGCTGCGGCGATTGATCTGGATTGGCTTGGTGTCCATGGTGGGTGTCTCTTCGATCGTGGGGAGGGAAAACCGGGGAGCGCCAAGTATCGGACTTCTGATTGATTGCTTCCAATCCATTTTGAGAGGCCGATTGATATGCTTGGCATATGAATGAAAGCCTGATCGACCTGCGGGCCTGGCGCCAGTTCGTGGCCGTGGCCGAGGAGCTGCATTTCGGCCGCGCCGCCCAGCGCCTGCACATGACCCAGCCGCCGGTCACGCAGGCCATCGCCCAGCTCGAGAAGACGCTGGGCGTGGTGCTG
>NZ_JBZAYE010000477.1:0-5739 GCF_058244205.1 Variovorax sp. 20P10.2.4 | reverse complement strand
GTCGCGCGACGTGCGCCATCCGCCGCGCGCGCCCAGCAGCCCGGGGCGGTGCAGCGCATGAAGCGGCGTGTGCAGGATCTGCAACCCGCTGGCGTTATCCGCCATCGCAGTGCCGCTCAGTTCGACACCCACTTCGCGAAGCGCTGCTGCAGTTCGTCGAGATGGTCGGCCCAGAAGGCGGTGTTCTGCAGCAGCGGCTGGTCGATGTTCTGCGGCGCGTTGGGCAGCTTGTCGAGCACGGCCTTCGAGAGCAGGGCCTGCGCCTTCGGGTTGGCCGGTCCGTAGGGAATGGTCTCGGCAAAGAGCTTCTGCTGCGCCGGCGCGCTCATGTAGTCGATCAGCGCGAGCGCCTTGGCCTTGTTCGGGCTGCCTTTCACCACCACCCAGTCGGTCGGCCCGTAGACCTGGTTCTTCCACACCATGGCCAGCGAACGGCCTTCCTTGTTCGCGGCATCGATGCGGCCGTTGTAGGCCGAGGCCATCACCACCGCGCCCGAGGCCAGCCATTCGATCGGCTGGGCGCCGGCCTCCCACCATTGCACGTCCTTCTTGATCTGGTCGAGCTTGGCGAAGGCGCGGTCCTGGCCGGCCTTGGTCGCCAGCAGCTTGTAGACCTCGGCGGCCGGCACGCCGTCGGCCATCAGCGCGATCTCGAGCGTCTGCTTGGCCTGCTTGCGCAGCGCGCGCTTGCCGGGCCAGCGCTTGGTGTCCCAGAAATCGGCCCACGATTTCGGGCCGTCGGGCAGGCGCTTGCTGTCGTAGCTGAGCACCTTGGCCCACAGCATGGCCGGCACTCCGCAGGGGTTCATCAACTCCTTGGGCAGGTCGCGCGTGGCGGGCGCCGCGCTGGCCCAGTCGATCTTCTCGAGCAGGCCCGAGTCGCAGCCGACCACCACGTCCTCCTCGTCCATCTGCACCAGGTCCCAGATCACGTTGCCCGACTCGACCATGGCCTTGACCTTGGTGAGGCCGACCACGTTGCTGTCCTCCACCAGCTTCTCGGACTTCGCGGCGGCATAGGGTTGCCAGTAGGCCTTGCGGAAGGACTCCTGCAGCGCGCCGCCGACGCTCACGACGGTCAGGTCGCGCGCAACGGTCCACGGGGCGGCGAAGGCGAGGCCGGCCAGGACGAGGCCGCGCAGGGAAAGCGAAAGGTTCATGGGAACTCCGGGAGAAAGGAACGGGGAGGAAAGAAAGAAGCGGGCTCAGGCGCGCAGGCCGCCCGTGAAGCCGTCGAGGAAGTGCACGAGGTTGGCGCCGATGTGGTCGCAGTCGTAGCCGCCCTCCTGCACCATCACGCTCGGCATGCCGAGCCGGCCCAGGCGCTCGCCGATGCGGCGGAAACCCTCGGTCGTGACCTTCAGGCCCTTGAACGGATCGTGCTCGTGCGCATCGAGGCCCAGCGAGATCACCAGCGCGTCGGGGCTGTAGGCCGCGAGGCGGCGGCAGGCATGCTCAAGCGCCACCAGGTAGGCGTCGTCGCCGGTCTCGGCCGGCAGCGGCAGGTTCAGGTTGTAGCCCAGGCCCGCGCCGGCGCCGCGCTCCTGCGCATAGCCGCAGAAGTACGGGTGGTAGTTCGTCGGGTCGCGGTGCAGCGAGACGAAATAGACGTCGGAGCGCTCGTAGAAGATGCCCTGCGTGCCGTTGCCGTGGTGCACGTCGATGTCGATCACGGCCACGCGGCGGCCATGGCGGCGCAGCAGCTGCGCGGCGATCGCGGCATTGTTGAGGTAGCAGACGCCGCCGCCGCGCTCGCGGTAGGCATGGTGGCCGGGCGGCCGGCAGATCGCGTAGGCCGCCTT
Organism: Variovorax sp. 20P10.2.4; assembly: GCF_058244205.1. NCBI lineage: Bacteria > Pseudomonadati > Pseudomonadota > Betaproteobacteria > Burkholderiales > Comamonadaceae > Variovorax > Variovorax sp. 20P10.2.4. The sequence continues at coordinate 3,937 of NZ_JBZAYE010000477.1, read as the reverse complement.
GGCGCCCTGCAGCACGCGCTGCGCGGCATCGGCCGCGAGGTTGGCCGAGGCGAAGGCCGCGGCGGCCGTGCCCGGGCCGATCGGCGAGGCCAGATCCTGCATGTGGTAGCCGGCCTGGCCGACCACGCGCTCGGGGTAGCCGTGCTGCAGGCCCGGCACCGCGAACACGTTGGGCACGATCTCGGGCGCGGCGCCCGGGATCTCGGACCAGCGGCGATGGCCGTCCTGCAGGAAGCACAGGTAGTCGGGCGTGTGCACGTCGGCGATCGGGCCCAGGCCATGCTCGGCGGCGGCCACGAGTTCGCAGCCGGCCTGCACGGCCGCGTCGCGCAGCTGCTCCGCGCGGTCGATGCGCTCCTGCGCGGGCGTGAAGCGGCCGGTGACGAAGAAGAACGAGGGCTCGTGCTCGCGGTGGATGGGGGTGTAGAGGACGGGAAGCATGGGTGTCTCGCTATCGGAGGAAGGAGCGTTCAGGCGCGCGGCGCGCCGGGCAGCGGCGGCGTGCGGTAGCCGGCGGTTTCGCCGCCATCGACCGTGAGCACCGCGCCGTTGATGAAGCTGGCCTGCGCCGAGAGCAGCCAGCAGACCGTGTCGGCCACCTCGCCGGCCTCGCCGAGCCGACCGGCGGGAATGCGCCGCGTGAGCGCGGCCAGGCGGTCGGCGTCGGCGATCACGCGCGCCATCATCCGCGTGGCGATCTGGCCAGGGCACACCGCGTTGAAGCGCACACGCTCGCCGAACTCCAGCGCCAGCGCCTGCGTGAGCGCGATCACGCCGCCCTTCGAGGCGCAGTAGGCCGCGAGCCCCTCCTCGCCGACCTTGCCGGCGATCGAGGCCACGTTGACGACGGCGCCGCGCGGCGACTTCTGCAGCGCCGGCAGCGCCTTCTGGCTGAACAGGAACACCGAGCGCAGGTTGACCGCCATCAGCCGGTCCCAGTCGTCGACGCCCAGCTCGAGGAAGGCGCTGCGCGAACCGGCGCCCGCGTTGTTGACCAGCCCGTCGATGACGCCGCCGCCCAGTGCCTCGGCGCGCGCGACGACCTCGGCCACGGCCGCGGGATCGGACGCGTCGGCGGCCGCGAAGTGGGCGCCGGTGTGCTGCGCCAGCGCCTCGCCGGCCGCGGTGTCGCGGCCGGTGAACAGCACCTGTTCGCCGTTGCCCGCCAGTTGCGCGACGATGGCCGCGCCGATGCCGTGGGTGCCTCCGGTGACGACGATCATGCGAGCTCCTTGCCGCCGCGCGCGGCGGCCATGTGCTCGTAGGGCACGGGGGTGTTGCGCGGGTCGTCCGCCGCGCGCTGCCAGTACATGCGCTGCAGCTGCTGCGTCAGCGGACCGACCTCGCCGTTGCCCACGCTGGCGCCGTCGAGCCGGGTCACGGGCATCACGCCACCGGCGGTGCTGGTGATGAAGATCTCGTCGGCCTCGCGCAGCCGTTGCACGGGGATGTCGGCCAGTTCGCAGCCGATGCCGAGCTGGCGCGCGAGCTCGATCACGGTGCGCCGCGTCATGCCCTCGAACACGTTGCGCCGCGGCGTGAACAACGCGCCGTCCTTGGCGCCGAAGATGTTGAAGCCCGCGCCCTCGGTCACGTTGCCTTGCGCATCGGGCAGCGCCGCGACCAGGGCGCCGCGGTCGTAGGCCTCGAAGATGCCCATGGTCAGGTCGAGCCAGTGGAAGTTCTTCACGCGCGTGTCGATCGCCGCGCTCGCGATGCGCTGCACCTGGCTGATCACCATCGCGAGCCCCGTGCGTTGTTGCGCCGGCGTGCCGATCCAGACGAAGGGCTGCGAGAAGGCATAGAAGCGGTTCTGGCATTCGCGCGGATCGCGCGAGCCCGGCGGCGGCACGCCGCGCGTGCAGGTCATCTGCACATAGGCGTCGCGCAGGCCGCTGAGCGCCACGCATTGCTCGAGGATGTGGCGCATCTCCTTCTTGCTGATCGGCAGGCTCATGCGCAGCTCGCCCATCGACCACAGGAAGCGGTCGATGTGGTCGTCGAGCCGGAAGAAGCGGCCCTGCCAGACGTGGGCCACGTCGTAGGTGGCGTCGGAGCGCACGAAGCCGCGGTCGACGAGGGGGATGCGGGCGTCGCGCAGCGCGACGTACTGGCCGTCGACGTGGGCGACGCCGGCGGAGAAGTCTGGGTTCATGTGGAGCTTCCGGGGTCCTGGGGGCGTTGAACAGGGGCCGCGCGCTGGCTCAGCCAGGCCGACAGCGTGAGCGCCACCGCCGCGACGACCATCAGGAAGGTCGACATGGCGATGATCGAGGGGTCGATGGTGTCGCGGATGCCGTCGAACATCTGGCGCGGCAGCGTGCGCTGGCCTGGACCGCCGATGAAGATGGCGACCACGACCTCGTCGAACGAGGTGATGAACGCGAACAGCGCGCCCGAGACGATGCCCGACATGACGATCGGCACCACCACGGTGAAGAAGGCGCGCACGGGCGAGGCGCCCAGGCTGTAGGCAGCGCGCAGCAGGCCCATGTCGAACTGCTGCAGCGTGGCCGTGACCGTGATGACGACAAAGGGCGTCGACAGCACCGCGTGGGCGATGACAAGCCCCGGCAGCGAGGCCGTGAGCCCGATGCGCGAGAACAGGAAGTACATGCCCAGCCCGGTGATCACGGGCGGCACGATCATCGGCGCCATCAGGAAGCCGAGCAGCGTGCGCCGCGCCGGCAGGTTGCGCCGCGCGAAGGCGAAGGCCGCGAGCGTGCCGAGCACGGTGGCGATCAGGGTCGAGCACACGCCGACCACGAGGCTGTTGCGCAGCGAATCGAGCCAGGGGCCGGGCGAGAACACGCGCTGGTACCACTGGGTCGAGAAGCCGGGCAGCGGGTAGGACAGGAAGGAGCCGGCGCTCAGCGAGATCGGCGTCATGGCGAGCAGCGGCAGCAGCAGGAAGCACACCATCAGCGCGCCATACAGGTAGTGCACGGCGCCGGCGGCGCGGACGAATTGGCGATGGGTCATGCGAAGGGATTCCCGTCTTTCACTTGATGCCCGCGAGCTGCTTCACGCCGAGCGTGGAAGCCGCCACCAGGTACACCGCCATCACGCAGGCCAGCAGCATCAGGCCGAGCGCCGAGGCCATGCCCCAGTTGACGGTGTTGTTGGCGTAGAAGGCGACGAAGTAGCCGAGCATCTGCTCGCGCGCGCTGCCGACCAGCGAGGGCGTGATGTAGTAGCCCGCGGCCACGATGAAGGTCAGCAGGCCGCCGGCCGCCACGCCCGGCAGGCTCAGCGGCAGGTAGACGTGCAGGAAGCCGCGCACCGGGTGCGCGCCGAGCGAGGACGAGGCGCGCATCAGGTGCGGCGGAATACTCTTGAGGCTGTTGTAGATCGGCAGCACGGCGAAGGGCAGCAGGATGTGCACCATCACGATGTAGAGGCCGGTGGCATTGAAGATCAGCGCGAGCGGCTGGTTCACCACGCCGATGGCCTGCAGCAGCGCGTTGACCAGCCCGTTCTCCTGCAGCACCACGATCCAGGCCGTGGTGCGCGCGAGCAGCGAGGTCCAGAAGGGCAGCAGCACCGCCAGCATGATCGCGAAGGCGATCGGCTTGGGTGCCTTCACCAGCAGCGCCGCGAGCGGATAGCCGAGCAGCAGGCAGGCCAGCGTGACCGCGCCCGCGATCGAGAGCGTACGCCAGAGGATGTCGAGGTAGATACGCTGGTCGGGCTCGGCGCGCACGATGCGGCCCTCGTCGTTTTCCGCCATGTCGAGCGCGGCCAACAGGTAGCGCCCGGTGTAGGGCGTGGCGGCACGGCGCAGCGCGCTCCAGTAGGCAGCCTCGCCCCAGCGCGGGTCGACCTCGAGCAGCCAGGCCCTGGCATCGGGTGCGGCGGGCGCGTCGGTGCCGGCGCGGCGCGCGGTCTTCATCACGAGCGTGCGGTAGCCGCTGATCTCGTAGTTCATGCGGCGGCC
>NZ_JBZAYE010000476.1:0-5804 GCF_058244205.1 Variovorax sp. 20P10.2.4 | reverse complement strand
AATGTCCTGCGCCGCGAGCCAGGCCTCGGCCTGCTCGGTGTCGGGCCAGGGCAAGGTGAAGCCGAGGCAGCGGCTGCGGATGGTCGGCAGCAGTTGCCAGGCGGCCTCGCTCGCGAGCACGAAGCGCACGTCGCCCACGGGCTCCTCGAGCGTCTTGAGCAGCGCATTGGCGGTGATGGTGTTCATGCGCTCGGCCGGATAGACCAGCACCACCTTGCCGCGGCCGCGCGCACTGGTGCGCTGCGCGAAACCGACCGCGTCGCGCATCGCCTCGACGCGGATCTCGCGGCTGGCCTTGCGCTTCTTGTCGTCGATGTCGGCCTGGGCCTTCTCGTCGAGCGGCCAGCCCAGGTCCAGCATCGCCACCTCGGGCATCAGCACGCAGAGGTCGGCATGGGTACGGACCTCGATGGCGTGGCAGCTCGGGCAATGGCCGCAGGCGGCGCCCTCCTCCGTCGGCTGCTCGCAAAGCCAGGCCGAGGCGAGCGCGAGCGCCAGGTCGTACTGGCCCAGGCCCGAGGGCCCTTGCAGCAGCCAGGCATGGCCGCGCTGGCGCAGCAGCTCGACCAGCGGCTGGCGCAGCCAGGGCGACAGTTCCGCTGCGCTCATGCGCGCCCCTCCCCGGCCAGGCCGCGCGCCACCAGCGCCGCCTCGACCTGTTGCCAGACCTGGTCGCGGCTCTGGCTCGCATCGATGCGCACGAAGCGCGCCGCATCGGCGGCCGCGCGCTCGGCATAGCCCTGCGCGACCTTGCGGAAGAACTCGACCGGCTGGGCCTCGAACTTGTCGGGCACGCGCGCGCCGGCCAGGCGCTGGGCGGCGATCTCGGGCGCGAGGTCGAACCACAGCGTGATGTGCGGCTGCAGCAAGGCCACCTCGGACTGCCCACCGCGCCCGGCTTGCGCCCAGCGCTCGAGCGTGGACAGCACCTCGGCGTCGAAGCCACGGCCGCCGCCCTGGTAGGCGAAGGTGGCGTCGGTGAAGCGGTCGCACAGCACCACGTCGCCGCGTGCCAGCGCCGGCTCGATCACCTGCACGATGTGGTCGCGCCGCGCGGCGAACACCAGCAGCGATTCGGTCAGCGGATCCATCGGCTGTTCGAGGATCAGCGTGCGCAGCGTTTCGGCCAGCGGCGTGCCGCCCGGTTCGCGCGTGCGCGTGACCGCGCGGCCCCGGCCCTCGAAGAGCGCCTGCAAGGCATCGAGGTGGCTGGACTTGCCGGCCCCGTCGATGCCCTCGAGCGTGAGAAAGAGTCCGCCAGCGTTCATTGGGCCGCCTTGGTCGCAGGAGTGCCGCCGCCGCGCTGGTAGCGGTTGACGGCACGGTTGTGGTCGTCGAGCGAGCTGCTGAACTGGCTGGTGCCGTCGCCGCGCGAGACGAAATACAGCGACTTGCTCTGCGCCGGCTGCACCGCGGCCAGCAGCGCGGCCTTGCCGGGCATGGAGATCGGCGTGGGCGGCAGGCCGTTGCGCATGTAGGTGTTCCAGGGCGAGTCGGTCTGCAGGTCCTTCTTGCGCAGGTTGCCGTCGAAGGCGGTGCCCATGCCGTAGATCACGGTCGGGTCGGTCTGCAGCGGCATGCCGATGCGCAGTCGGTTGTTGAAGACGGCGGCGATCTCGGCCCGGTCGGCCGCCTTGCCGGTCTCCTTCTCGACGATGCTCGCGAGGATCAGCGCCTGCTCGGCCGATTGCAGCGGCAGGTTGCTGCCGCGCGCGGCCCAGGCGGCCTCGAGCTTCTTGTCCATGGCGCGCATGGCGCGCTGCAGCAGCGCGATGTCGGTCGAACCCTTCGAATAGGTGTAGGTGTCGGGGAAGAAGCGCCCTTCGGGGTGCTGGCCGGGACGACCGAGCTTTTCCATCAGTGCCTCGTCGCTCAGGCCCACGCTGTCGGGCTTGAGCTGCTCGGCCTTGGCGAGCGCGGCGCGCACCTGGCGGATGTTCCAGCCTTCCACCAGCACCAGGCTGCGCGTGGCCTCCTCGCCGCGCACCAGGATGTTGAGCAGCAGCTTGGGCGTCACGCCGCGGTCGAGCTCGTAGCTGCCGGCGCGCATCTGCCGGTCCTGGCCCGAGATGCGGAACCACAGGTAGAGCAGCTGCGGGTCGACCGCCACGCCGGCATCGGCCACGGCCTGGGCGATGCCGCGCGGCGTGGTGCCGGGCTCGACCGACAGATCGACGTTGGGCGCCGGCAGCTTGAGCGGCTGGTGCACCCACCAGAGTCCGCCGGCACCGGCGGCCAGCGCGGCCAGGGCAGCGAGCAGGAAGAGCGTGAGGATGAAGCGGCGCACGGATCCGATGGAAGAGCGGAGGAAGGAAGCGATGAAAGGGGCTGAGCGGGGCGAATGCGAAAAGAGAGGCGGTCCGACAAGGCGGTGGCCCTGCAACAAGAAAGGCTGCCGTCGCCGCGGCCCCGACGAATCAGGCCCGGCCATGATAATTCAGCGATGACCACAGTCGTTCTCAATGGCGTTGCGCCCCTCGCCCATCTGGGCGTGATCCGTGCCGAGGGCCCCGATGCCGCGGCCTTCCTGCATGGCCAGCTGACCCAGGATTTCTCCCTGCTCGGCGCCGCCGAGGCCCGCCTGGCGGCGCTGTGCACCGCCAAGGGCCGCGTGATCGCGAGCTTCATCGGCATCCGCCCGCAACCCGAGCTGGTGCTGCTGGTTTGCAGCCGCGACATCCTGGCCGCCACGCTCAAGCGGCTGTCGATGTACGTGCTGCGCGCCAAGGCCAAGCTCAGCGACGCGAGCGAGCAGTTCACGCTGTTCGGCCTCGCGGGCACCGCGCTTGCGGCCAACGGCCTCGACGCCTCGGCCGCGCCCGGCCAGCGCCGTGCGATCGAAGGCATCGAGGGCGGCAGCGCCATCTCGCTCTACCCGGCCGACGGCGTGCCGCGCGCGCTCTGGCTGGCCCCGGCCGGCAGCGCCGTGCCGCAGGGCGCCGCGCTCGACGCGGCCCTGTGGTCGTGGAGCGAGGTGCGCAGCGGCATCGTCACGCTGACCACGCCGGTGGTCGAGGCCTTCGTGCCGCAGATGATCAATTACGAATCGGTGGGCGGCGTCAACTTCAAGAAGGGCTGCTACCCCGGCCAGGAAGTGGTGGCGCGCAGCCAGTTCCGCGGCACGCTCAAGCGCCGCACCTACCTCGTGAAGGCCGACGGCGAAGTCGCGGCCGGCCAGGAAGTCTTTGCCGCCAGCGATGCCGAACAGCCCGTGGGCACGGTAGCGCAGGCCGCGCCGGCGCCCGACGGCGGCTGGGCCGCGCTGATCTCGATGCAGATCGCGGCGCTCGAGGCCGGCGGCCTGCATGCAGCCTCGGCCAGCGGCCCGGCGCTCCAGGTGGAACCTTTGCCTTATCCGCTGCTCGAAGATATCTGAGTCTCCGAACAGCACCGGGCGCCGACCACCGGCACCGCGCTGCAGCTTGAAGCCCAATCAGTGAGGCGTTTTGGGCTTCCAACGCCCGTCGTTCGGGCGCAAGGCGCTATCTTTCAGATAGCGCCTTTTTTTGTGCGTCTTTCTTAACCCCGTTGCCGCCGGTGCGCCGTAGAAGCCTGCACCGACCACTTCCGGCAAGGAAAGAGAGACCTCCATGAACCGCAGATTCTTCTCCACCGCCCTCGCGCTGGCCGCGCTCTCGGCCTGCACCCAGACCCCGGCGCGCCCCTACCTGCCGCCCTCGCCCGTCGACCGCCTCGGCGGCCTGATGGAAGTCAGCGTGGTCGACCGCGCCACCGGCCGCGAGCTGCCGATCTACCGTGCCAACGGCGAGTACTGGGTGGCCGGGCGTCCCGGCGCGCGCTATGCGCTGCGGCTGCGCAACCGCATGGGCGAACGGCTGATGACCGTGATGTCGGTCGATGGCGTCAACGTGCTGACCGGCGAAACCGCGGGCGTGCAGCAGAACGGCTACGTGCTCACGGGCGGCGAGCGCGCCGACATCGCGGGCTGGCGCAAGAGCGATTCGCAGATCGCGGCCTTCGAGTTCACCGCCAACGGCAATTCCTACGCGAGCCGCACCGGGCGGCCCGACGAGGTCGGTGTGATCGGCGTCGCGGTCTTCCGTGAGCGCGTGGCACCGCCGCCGCCGCCCGTGCCGATGCCCTATCCGCGCCGCGATGGCTACAGCCGCGAGGAGTCGGCCCCGCGCGGCGATTTCGAGGCCCGCAACAAGTCGATGGCGCCGGCGCCGGGAACCGCGCCCTCGGCCGACAGCGCGGCTCCCGCGGAATCCTCCGCCATGGCCCAGTCGCGCAGCCAGCCCGCGCCCAGCCTGGGCACCGGCCATGGCCGCCGCGAGACCTCGTACGTCGGCCACACCACCTTCGAGCGCCTGCGTTCCTCGCCCGACGAGGTGGTGCGCATCCGCTACGACAGCCGCGAGAACCTGGTCGCCGCGGGCGTGATCCCGGCCAACCCGGCGCCGCGCTGGCCGCGTCCCGCGGGGCCCACGCCGTTTCCCGAATCCGAGGCGGGCTACGTGCCCGATCCGCCGCCGCGTTACTGAATGACGCTCAGCGCAGCACGCGCCGCATCTCGATGTGCGGGATGTCGGCCTCGACGAAGGGCTCGCCGTGCACCGCATAGCCGAGCCGTTCGTAGAAGCGTTCGGCGCTGCGCTGCGCATGGAGCGCGATCTCCGCATCGCCGCGCACCCGGGCCGCGGCCTCGAGCGCCTGCACCACCGCCACGCCGTGGCCGCCGCTGCGCAGCGCGCGATGCACCGCGATGCGGCCGATCATCGAGCGGCCGTCCTGTGCCGGCAGCAGCCGGCCGGTGGCGATCGCCTGGCCCAGCCGATTGCGCACCACCACATGCGGCACCGCCGCGTCGTGCTCGTCCCACTCCATCGCCTCGGGCACCTTCTGCTCCTCGATGAAGACCGCGCGCCGCAGTGCCGCCGCGCCTTCGCCGAGCGTGGCCCAGTCGCCGGTGTCGATCGCGCGCATCGTCTCGCCGGCCTCGAAGCCCTCGAGGATCGCGCGCAGCGAGGCCGGCACCGGCTTCGAGGTCTGCGTGGCCGGGTCGGCGAACACGTAGACCAGCTCGCAGCCGACCAGGAACTCGCCCTGGCGGAACAGCCCGCCCTCGAAGGTCATCGACGAGGTGCCGATGCGCGCGCAGCGCATGCCCACGTCGATCACGTCGTCCATGCGCGCCGAGCCGCGGAAATCGATGGTCGCCTTGCGCACGTAGAGATCGCCGCCCAGCGAATGCATCGCTTCCTCGTAAGGCAGCGCGAGCGCGCGCCAGTAGTCGGCGATGGCGGTGTCGAAGTACATCAGGTAGTGCGCGTTGAAGACGATCTTCTGCATGTCGACTTCGGCCCAGCGCACGCGCAGGCGGTGGAAGAAACGGAAATCACTGCGTTGCATTCTTGTTGTCTCCAGGGGAAATGAAATCGGGGTCGTCAGGGCCGAAGCGCGTCGCGCAGCGCCTTCGCCGCATCGTCCTGCGCCTGCAGCGCCTCGGGCACCGCGCGGCCCATCTTGAGGAACTCGTGGATCACGCCGCGGTAGATCTCGAGGTCGACCGGCACGCCCGCGGCGCGCAGCTTGTCGGCATAGGCGATGCCCTCGTCGACCACCGGGTCGCACTCGGCCAGCGCGATCCAGGCCGGTGCCACGCCGTCGACGTCGTCGGCGATCAGCGGCGCGAAGCGCCAGTCGTCGCGGTCGGCCGGGCTGCGCACGTACTGACCGAAGAAGTAGTCGATCAGCGCCTTGGTCAGCAGCGGGCCCTGGGCGTAGCGGCGGTGCGACTCGGTGTCCTGGTGGCCGGTGGTGCCGGGGTAGATCAGCATCTG
>NZ_JBZAYE010000475.1:0-5831 GCF_058244205.1 Variovorax sp. 20P10.2.4 | reverse complement strand
TGCTGAAGGACGCCGTCACGCTGCCGGCCGGCACGCAACTGGGCGCCGGTACGCCGCTGCCGAGCGGCACCGCGCTGCGCGACATGCGATGGCCCAAGGGCGTGCCGCTGCCGGTGGCCTACGAGAACGACGTCGTTCGCAGCACCGTGCTGCTGCGCGGTGCGCTCGAACTGGGACGCGGCGCGCTGATTCCGTCGACCACGCGGGTGGTGCTCGAAAACGGCGTCGGCTACATCGAGCTGCGCCCCGACAGCGACGGCACGCGCGGGCGCAATTGGGCGCTGGCGCCGATGCTGCCGGCGGGCAGCGAGTCATGGGCGGTGCGGCTGGTGGCCGGCGCCGACCTGGGCGCGGCCGACACCCGCATCGCGCTGGCGAACACCGGCAGCCTGCGCCTGGCCGACACGCATTACGGTGCCACCGTCACCAGGGGCGGCGGCACGCTGGTCTGGGCGGAGAACAACAACTGGGGCATGCCCGCGGGACAGCCGGTGACCAAGGAGGAGGAGGGGCTGTGTCCGATCATCGACCCGTCCGACTGCGTCAGCAAGACCGGCATCGTGTGGGCGCCGGACAACGTCTTCGGCGAGCCCGCCGGCACCACCGTTCCCGACGAATACCTGGTGCTGTGCGACATCATCGCCGGCTCCTGCATCGACTACGGCTCGGCCACCAACGTGATCGCCGCGCACGGCCAGGGCCTCAGCGTGGTGCGCACCGGCACCGGCGACCTCGACCTCATCGCCTCGGGCGACGTGGACGTGCGCTCGCTCTACGGCATCTATACGGCCGGCACGCAGTCGGCAGGTGTCGACGGCCGCTTCAACCGGGCACGCGGCAACGCGCCGGGCGCGAGCAGCGTGCTCGGCGCGGGTGGCATCGAGTACGAATCGCTGGTGGCCGGTGACGGTCGCGTCTACCAGGCGTGGTTCCCCGAAGCCGGCGGCAACCTCACGGTGCGCGCGGGCGGCAACCTCACGAGCGACATGCTGTCCGCGTCCACCAGCGACGTGGTGCAGCAGGCCAGCGTGGGCGTGGGCAACTGGCTCTGGCGGCAAGGCGACGGCAGCGCGCAATTGCCGACGGCGTGGTGGATCAACTTCGGCAGCTACGCGGTGAACCCGGCGGGCCTGCTGGGCGCCGACCCGAAGCCGTCGTTGGTGGGCTTCACCGGCTTCGGCACGCTGGGCGGCGGCAATGTGCAGATCCTCACCGGCGGTGATGCCGGCATGCTCGAGCGCAAGGGCACGACCCGCAGCCAGGGCCTGGTGGTCGCGGTCGGCAGCACCGGCCGCGTGGCCGACGACGGCGGCCTGGTGCTCACGGGCGGCGGCGACATCGACATGCGCATCGGCGGCGGCATCAACAGCTCGCAGCAGGCGCGCGGCAACGCCAACAGCACCTTCGTTCCGAACCACGACCTGCAGGGCGCGCTGGTCAACCTGCGCGGCGCCACGCAGCTGAGCGCGGCCTCGGTCGGCGGCATGATCCTGGGCGGCCGCGACCTGAAGGACCCGCGCGCCTTCGATCCCTTCAGCGCGAACCGTGCCGAGGCGACCGGTGGCCTGGTGCTGGTGCCCGGCGACTCGGCCGTGCGCATCGACACGCTGGGCGACCTGGTGGTGGGCGCGGCGGCCGACCCGGGCCGCGTGCGGATGCTGAACAGCTCGCCCTTCAGCGTCGGCACCAGCGCCTACGGCGGCGGCGGGCTCAGCTGGTTCTCGCTGTGGACCGGGCGCACCGCCATCGACCTGTTCTCGGCCGGCGGCAGCCTGACGCCGAGCACCCAGATGAGCGAGGCGACGAGCTCGTCGCTGACCGCCAGCGTCAACGCCTCGGCCAGCGACTACCGCTTCGTCTACCCGGCCATCCTGCGCGCGACGGCCGCGGGCGGCAGCATCTTCAGCGGCGCGGCCGCGAACGCGGCGAGCGACAGCGTCAACGACTTCGCCTCGCGCACCTCGCTGCTGCTGGCCCCGTCGCGCAGCGGCCAGCTGGAACTGCTGGCCGGCGATTCGCTGTATCTGGGCAGCTATCCCATCAACCAGTCTGGCGCCGACCCGGCGGCGATGCCCGGCCCGCTGAACCCTGCCTTCGCCGGCTTCAGCGGCAATGCGCGCGTGGCCAGCAATCTCGGCACCGAGGGGCTGAGGATGACGGCGCGCACCGACCCGTTCCGCCTGTTCGCCTTCGTCCCCGAGACCTATGCGGGCACGAGCGGCGATGCGCCGCGCACGCCGGCGCGCTTCTATGCGCTGGCCGGCGACGTGGTGGGCCTGCGCAGCGGCGAGATCCTGGCGCGCGAGGATGGCAGCACCTGGTACGAAGCCGCCGCGCCGAGCTGGGTCATGGCCGGACGCGACATCGTGGGCGCGGGCACCGCGCCCGGCCAGTCGACGCTGGTGAGCCTGGACAACGCGGCGACCTCGAGCGGCAACCTGGCGATCCACGGCCATGCGCAGGACGTGTCGCGCGTGGTCGCCGGCCGCGACATCCTCTACGGCAGCTTCTACGTGGCCGGCCCCGGCACGCTGGAGCTCGGCGCGGGCCGCAACATCGTGATGGAGGACCGTGCCGCCATCGCCAGCCTGGGCTCGGCGACACCGGGCGACAAGCGGCCGGGCGCGCGCATCGCGATGACGGCCGGCACCGGCGCGCAGGGCGCGGACTATGCGGGCTTCCTCGCGCGCTATCTCGATGCGGCCAACCGCGCGCAGTCGGGCACCTCGCTGGCCGATCAGCCCGGCAAGGTCGTCAAGACCTACGAGGCCGAGCTGCTCGCATGGCTGGCCGATCCGGCCAACGGCTTCGGCTTCGCCGGCACGGCGGCCGATGCGCGGGCCTTCTTCGAGGCCCTGCCGCCCGCGCAGCAGCGCGTGTTCGCGCGCCAGGTGTATTTCGCCGAACTGAAGGCCGGCGGGCGCGAGTACAACGAGGCCGACGGCGTGCGCTTCGGCAGCTACCTGCGCGGGCGCAATGCCATCGCGGCGCTGTTCCCCTCCACCGATGCCGCGGGCGGCGCGCTGAGCTACCGCGGCGACATCACCATGTACGGTTCCGCCGGCATCAACACGCTGTTCGGCGGCGATATCCAGCTGCTGACCCCGGGCGGCGCGCAGGTGTTCGGCATCGAGGGCGACGCGCCCGTGGCCAGGGGCCGGGTCACGCCGGGCGTCATCACGCAGGGCCGCGGCGACATCTCGACCTATGCGCTGGGCAGCATCCTGCTCGGGCAGAGCCGCATCATGACCACCTTCGGCGGCCACATCCTGGGCTGGTCGGCCGAGGGCGACATCAACGCGGGCCGCGGCTCGAAGACCACCGTGGTCTACACGCCGCCCAAGCGCGAGTACGACGCCTGGGGCAACGTGACGCTGTCCTCGAACGTGCCGAGCACCGGCGCCGGCATCGCCACGCTGGCGCCGATCCCCGAGGTGCCCGCGGGCGACATCGACCTGATCGCGCCGCTGGGCACCATCGATGCGGGGGAGGCCGGCATCCGCGTGTCGGGCAACGTGAATCTCGCGGCGCTGCAGGTGGTCAACGCGGCCAACATCGCGGTCAAGGGCGAGTCGGCGGGCATCCCGGTGCTGGCGGCGGTGAACGTGAGCGCGCTGACCAATGCCAGCGCGGCCACCTCGCAGGCGGCCGCCGCCGCGCAGAACGTGCTGCAGCGCGAGCGCACGGCGCAGCGCCAGGCGCTGCCCTCGGTGTTCACGGTGCGCGTGCTCGGCTTCGGCAACGAGCCCGGCGAGGATGGCAGGCCGCCCGAGCCGCGCCGCACCGGCCTGCAGTCGCGCGGCGTTCCCTACGACCCGGCCAGCCCGGTGCAGATCGTGGGCGTGGGCCAGGACTTCGATGCCGGGCAACTGGCCCGCCTGACCCGCGAGCAACGCGGCCAGTTGCGCCAGGACCGCTGAGCCGAGCACCGCGCGGCCGCGCCGCCCGGTCTCCCGCCTGCACGCGTGCAGGACGGGAGCGGGCGGGCACGGCGCTGCGCGAACCATCCACGACCGAAGAGGGAGATCCGCCATGGCGTCGAATGCGCTCCACGATCTTGACCTGTCCGCTGCGCACGAGGCGGCGAACGAGCCGCTCGACGAGGCGCAGCGCCAGTGGGCGCTGCAGGCCTGGCTGGCCGCGAACTACCGGCGCCTGCACCAGCGCCTGGTGCGCCAGCTGCGGTGCCCCGACCTGGCCAGCGAGTGCCTGCACGACGCCTGGCTGCGCCTGGGCGAGACTCCGGTCGCGTCGGTGCAGAACCCCGAGGCCTATGTCTACCGCGTCGCGTGCAACGTGGCGATGGACCGCATGCGCGGCAACCGCTCGTGGCAGTACGCCGCCGACACCGAGCTCGAGGCGCTGGTCGACCACGCGCCGGGCCCCTGCGCGATCGCCGAGGCGCGCAGCGCGCTGCATGCGGTGGACCGCGCGATGCGGCGGCTGCCGCAGCGCCACCGCGCCGTGTTCATGGCACTGCGCGTCGACGAGATGACCCGCGAGGAGGTGGCGCGCCGCAGCGATCTGTCGCTGCGGCGGCTCGACACCGTGCTGCGCCAGGCACTGGCGTGCTGCGCCGAGGAAGCCGGAATGGCGACGCTCGGTTGACGGCGTGAGGCCGTGACTTTTTCGAGATTTGTTGACTAGGGTTTCTACTTAGATATGAAGTTGTCCTGATCGTTATCCTTCGTGGCGTTCCATTAATAAATCGTTGTTTCATTAGTAAAACAAACAACGATTCACCCGGACCCCACGAACCCATGTCCCTCACTCGCCGCCACGCCCTCGCCGCCGCCGTCTGCGCGGCCGCCGCCAGCGCCACCGGGTCCGCCTGGGCCGATGCCTATCCGGCCAAGCCGATCACGCTGGTGGTCGCCTACCCGGCCGGCGGCGACACCGACGCGCTCGCGCGGCTGTTCGCCGAGAAGCTCGCCACGCGCGTCGGCCAGCCGGTGCTGGTCGACAACCGGCCGGGCGCCAGCGGCATCATCGGCAGCGCCTTCGTGTCGAAGGCCGCGCCCGACGGCTACACGCTGCTGCTCGCGCCCAGCACCTTCTCGATCGCGCAGTTGGTGCTCAAGACCGGCGGCACCTCGGGCTACGACGTGCTCGCGGGCTTCACGCCGATCGTGCAGACCGGCAGCCAGCCGCTGTTCCTGGTGGCCGGCGCCGGCAGCGGCTTCGCGAGCCTGAAGGACGCGGTGGCCGCGGCCAAGCCCGGCAAGCCGCTCGGCTACGCGAGCCCGGGCAGCGGCTCGCCGATGCACATCCTCGGCGAGATGTTCGCGCGCGCCTCGGGCGCCAGCCTCGCGCACGTGCCCTACAAGGGCGTGGCGCCGGCGGTCAACGACGTGCTCGGCGGCCACGTGCCCGTCACCTTCATCACGCTGGGCCCGGTGGCGCCGTACTTCGCCAACGGCAAGCTGCGCGCGCTGGCCGTGGCCTCGGCCCAGCGCACGCCGCTCGCGCCCAACGTGCCCACGCTGGCCGAGCAGGGCTACAAGGACGTCGAGGTGACCGCCTGGAACGGCCTCTGGGGCCCGCGCAACCTGCCGCCGGAGATCGTGAAGACGCTCAACGGCCACTTCAACGAGATCCTCCGCATGCCCGAGATCGTCTCGCGCATGGCCGTGCTCGGCACCACGCCCGTGGGCGGCGAGGCCGAGGTGCTCGGCAAGACCAATGCCGCCGACTACGCGCGCTTCGGCAAGGTCATCAAGGAGCTCGGCATCCAGGCCGACTGAACCCGCCATGACCGAACTCAAGACCACCGCCGATCCCGCCAGCCTGCAGGCGCTGCTGGCCGAACTGCCGGCCAACCTGCTGGCCGG
>NZ_JBZAYE010000474.1:0-5832 GCF_058244205.1 Variovorax sp. 20P10.2.4 | reverse complement strand
AGGGCTCGGCGCGTGCGGGATCGGCCATCGCGATGAAGTTCGCATAGCCGCGCAGCGCGGCGACCAGGTCGTGCTGGCCGTTCCAGTGCAGGCCCTGCGGACCGTGGCGCTCGGCCTGGTGCAGCACGGCGCGAAATCGCCGCAAGGTGTCGCGGTCGGTCGAGAGCTTGTCGTTGACCACGATGCCGGTCACGTGCTGCTGCTGGTGGCGGCGCATCACCTGCTGTTTCTCGGGATGCACCACGAGGCCTTCGCTGGCCACGATCTGCTTGGCGCGCCACAGCAGCTTGCCGACGTCGCGGCCATGTTCGGCATCGGCCGAGAAGCTCAGGTCGTCGGCATAGCGCGTGTAGCGAAAGCCCAGCTTCGCGGCGCAGGCGGCCAGCCGCGCATCAAGCCGGCGGCACAGCACGTTGGTGAGCATCGGGCTGGTGGGCGCGCCCTGCGGCAGCACGCGTTCGCCGCGCGCGACGAAGTAGCGTTCGCCGTCGAGCTCGACCTCGTCGGTCGGCGCCTCGGTCGCGAGCAGCGCGAACAGGGTCGCGACCTGCGGCGAGTAGCCGAGCTGGCGGAACACGCCACGCACGCGGCGCAGGCCGATCGAGGGAAAGAAGTCCTTGAGGTCGAGGTTGACCACCACCGCCTGCCCCACGTGCGGCGCGGCATTGCTGAGGATCGAGCGGCCCGGCAGGAAGCCGTGCACCGCTTCGTGCACCGGCACCTTGGCCAGCACGTTGTCGAGCACCCAGTACTGCGCGCGCTTGAGCCGCGGCATCGGCGCCGAGATCTGGCGTTCGCCGCCGGTCTTCTTGGGCACGGTGAAGCGCTGGTAGTGGCTCACGCGTGCGACCTCGCGGTGCCAGGCCAGGAAGCGCAGCTCGCCCAGCTCCAGGCCCATGGCGCGCGCGAGATCGGTGGCGTCGTGCAGCGCCGGCAGCGCATGGCGCGCGAGCGCCTGCTCGTCGCTGCGTGCCGCGTTGAGCCCGCCCGAGACGCCTTCGCCCAGGTACAGCAGCTCGCGCTGGCGCCGGCCATGCCAGTCGAGCGCGCGCGCATGGCGCTGCTCTGCGAGGCGCTGGCGGGTTTCTTCGCGACGTTCGCGCGCCCGCGCCATGCGCTCCTTGCGCATGGCCTTGAGCGCGGTCTCGCGGTCCTCGATGCCGCGCAGCTCGTCGCCGAGATCGCGCAGCGCGGTCTGCAGCTCGCCCTCGCGGCGGATGAGTTGCGCCTCGACCGTGGGCTGCGCCGTGTCGCGCGGCCAGAAGCCCAGGCGCTGCATCTCCTCGAGCACGACCTCCTGCTTGGAGCTCCCGCGGATGCGTGCGTAGAGTTCCTCGCGCGTGAGCGCCGAATCGGGTACGGAGGAGGGAGAGGGTGGGGTCATGGGCGGTGTGCGCCGCATGGACCGATGCACTGGAAGAAAAAGATGCGAACGGGACGGGAATCTCGTCGAAGAGCCTGAAGACTGGACAGCTCCACTCGACGCCGTACGCGCATGGTGGCGCGATGAGCTTCGAAGAAGCCGCACCGTCATCGCGCCACCATGCGCGTACGGCACAGTGAAGAGATGTCCAGTGAAGCCTGGGAAGTGCTGAGATCGAGGATGGCGATGCGCCATCCGGATTGCAAGAGCCTTCCCGCCCCGTTCGCAAAACCAGTGTATCAGCCGATGCTTGCAGTCCTTTCTTCCGAGTCGGTCGCGGGCGTCGGTGCGCCCGCGGTGGTGCCAAGGGCCAGCGCGGCCGAAGCGGTGGCCAGGCGCAGCGCGAGCATGTGTTCGCACGGTCCCTTCGTCATGCGCAGGCGGATGAAGTGGTCGCACTGGCATTCGCCGGTGGCCACGCGCTGGTCGGCATCGAGCTGCAGCCGCACCTGGTACTGGCGCGAGGATTGGGTGCCGCACAGGCCGCTGAGCAGCAGCCCGCCGTCGGCCCGGGCCTCGACCTTCGTGTCCTTCAGGCGCTTGGCCTGCACCAGTTCGGCCGCGGCCGCTTCCTCGGGGCTGGCATGGCGCAGCCGTTCCATCGGCAGCGGCTCGCGGCTCAGTTCGCGCAGCCGCCACACGCCGTGCGCGATGTCGTACACCACGCGCCCGGCCTGCACATAGCCGCCGAGCGCCGACTCGACCGTGAGCGGCGAGAGCCCGGTGGCCGCGGCAAGCTCGGCGGTGGTGGCGCGCCAGCGTTCGCCGAGCGCCGCGAACACGCGCAGCAGGCTGTCCTGGTCGACGTCGTGGCGCGGCTGCAGCAGCTCGAAGTGGCCGTTGCGCGACCAGTCGTTGGCGGTCCAGCCCGACAGGCCCAGCGTGAACTCCATGTCGGGCAGCCGCGCGACCCAGAAGCTCGGCATGCCGGTGCCCAGCAGGTGCACCGTGAAGCCCTGCGCCACCGGCACCAGCCGCTCGAGCTGCAGCAGCCGGCGCCGGCCCCAGACGCGGATGTCGATGTCGGCGGGCGCGTCGTGCGAGGAACGCGGGCACACCAGTTCGTGGCCCCAGGGCTCGAACAGGATGCGTACCGGCTGCCCGGGCCGCAGGATGAAGCGCAGCGAGCGCGGGCCCGCGCGCTCCTTGCGCCGGCGCAGCACCAGGCAGATGTTGTGCACGTCCATCGGGTGCAGCTGCAGCCGGTGCGCGGGCAGCAGCATCGCGCTGCTGACCTGCAGGAAGCCGCGCACCCAGCTGTCGGGCACCTCGATCTTGGGTTCGTGGAAGGCCGGGTCGTTGCCGCTCTGCACCTGGAAGCCGCCGGGATCGATCGCCAGCCGCGTGGCCTTGTAGTCGCGGATCTTCTGGAACTCGTCGTAGAGCGACTCGGAGTAGTCGACGTTGGTGGTGCCGAAGGCATGGTCGCTCACGCGGTCGAAGACCTCGTGGCCGCAGGAGAACATGCCGTAGCTCGACTCGTCCTGGCTGAAGCACTCGAAGAACACGCGGTCGGGATGCAC
Organism: Variovorax sp. 20P10.2.4; assembly: GCF_058244205.1. Classification (NCBI taxonomy): domain Bacteria; kingdom Pseudomonadati; phylum Pseudomonadota; class Betaproteobacteria; order Burkholderiales; family Comamonadaceae; genus Variovorax; species Variovorax sp. 20P10.2.4. The sequence continues at coordinate 2,886 of NZ_JBZAYE010000474.1, read as the reverse complement.
CGTGATCACCGGGTCGAGCACGAACCAGGCTTCGCGGTTGACCTTGTAGAGGTGGTCGAAGTAGCGCTTCTGCGCCTTGTAGAAGGGCTGCAGCATGGCCGACTTGCGCTGGCGCAGCACGTCGAGCTCCTCGCGCAGCGGCGCCATGCGGGCCTTGAGCTCGTCGCTGCGCGCCATGTACTGCGCGAGCAGCTCGCCTTCCTGGCTCGCGAGCCATTCGAGGTAGGCGCTCTTGTCGCGCGGCTGAAAGCGCAGGTCGCCCACCACCACGTCGTGCAGCGCCGACATGCCTTCGCGAAACGGCAGGTGGCGGTTGACCTCGCCGATGAAGTGCACGGGCGCGCGCAGGGTGTCGGGCGCGAACTGCAGCGCGGTGCTGGTGGGCGTCTGCTGCGCGCCCGAGTGGCCGAAATAGCGGTACTGGAACTTCATGCGGCGGGACCTCCGGCGACGGCGGTCCGGCGCGGCGCGACGGCGCGCACGGGCGCGGCCTGCAGCGGGTTCTGGAGCGCCGGATAGCGTTGCTGGATGCTGCGCAGGCCGGCCACGTAGCGGGCGCGCTCGGTGATGGCACCGCTCACGGCCTGGCGCGCGAACACGCGCGCGACGATGCGCGCCGCCTCCTCGGACTGTTCGGCCTGCGCCGCGAGGAATTCGCTCACGCGCGCCTTGGCGAGCCGGCCGCGGTTGGCCTGCGACAGCACGGTGAGGAAGTAGGGCTCGAGCCGCGCCAGCACCTCGGGCTTGCCGCCCGCGGCCGCCGCCAGCCAGTTGGTCACGAACAGCTGCATGCCGCTCGAGGGATGCTGGCTCAGCTGCAGCATGTAGGTGGTGACGTCGGTGAGTTCGAAATGCGCCGTCAGCAGTTCGCGGCCCAGGCGCTGCGCGCCGGGATCCTTGTGGTCGCACAGGCGCACCAGCAGCGCGGGCGTCCATTGCGGCGACTGGCCTTGCGATGCGAACCACTGGCGCGCCCAGGCGAGCGCGTCGTCCCAGCGGCTGTCGAAGATGCGCAGCGCGTCGTCGAGCTGCGCGAGCGTGCGCTCGGGTCGCGCGGCCAACTGCTCGCAGGCCCATTGGCGCGCGACGGCGGCATCGACCAGCCCCAGGCTCGCGGTCTGCAGCACGTCGAAGGCCTCGGCCGGCTGCTGCGGCAGCAGCCAGGCGCCCAGGCGCTGCGCACCCTTGCTGCGCGCCTCGAGCAGCCGCACGGTGGTGGCGCTGTCGCCCGCGCGCGTGTGCTCGGCCAGCGGTCCGCACAGCCACTGCAGCAGCGAATCGAACACGCCTTCGGCCGCTTCGGTGCGGAACAGCTCGTCGCGCAGCATCGGCATCAGCGCCGCGCCGAAGTCCGGATGGCCGGGCAGCAGCTGCGCGAGCTTGGGCGCGACCGCGCTGCGCACGCGCGGCATCGGGCTGGCGCAGAACACGGCGAACAGCGCCGGCTGCGCGAGCAGCGTGTCGTCGGGCAGCGCGGTGAACAGGCGCACGCCGGCGCCGCGCAGCCGTTCGTCGTCCGACTGCAGCAGCCGCGTCAGCACCTCGATCGGCAGGCCTTGCACGGACGCCGGATGCAGCAGCAGCCACTCGGCCGCGAGCGCCACCACGTCGGGGCTCGCATGGTCGAACAGCGCCAGCAGCGCGGCCAGCGGCGCCTTCGAGCCGGCTTCGCGCAGCGGGTTCTGCAGCGCCCATTGCAGGTTCTCGCAGATGGCCGCGAGCTCGGGCGCCTGCGCATCGCAGCGCGCGAGCCAGCCGAGCAGCGCGGTGCACAGCGCGTCGAAACCGTCGGCGGCCTCGGGCTGGCCGGCCGCGGCCTGCAGCAGCAGGCGCGAGGCGCGGCGCACCTCGGCGTCGGCCGAGACCAGCAGGCGCAGCAGCAGCTCGACGTCGCGGCTGTAACGCGCCGGGTCCTCGGCGATCAGGTCGAGCGCATGGCGACGTGCTTCGTCCAGTGGCGAATCGATCAGCGGCACGAGCCACGGGCCGGCGGGCTCGCCGGCCTCGATGCGCTCGCGCACCAGCGTCAACGCGAAGCGCGCCGTGTCGTTCCAGGCGCTCGCGAGCAGCTCGCGCAGGACGGCGCCATCGAGCGCCTGGCAGAAGGCGCGGTTGTCCTGCAGCGCGCGCGCCGCGAAGGCATGCACGCCGGTGCAGCGCGACTGCTGCATCAACTGCAGCAGCGCCTCGGGATGGCGGTCCCAGCGTTCGGGCCAGGCCTCGCCGCGTTGCGCGCGGTGCTCGGCCGGGGGCGTCTCGCGGCGCCAGTAGAGGCCGCCGGCCAGCGCAGTCCATTCGGGATCGTGGTGATGCAGCAGCTGCATCACGACCAGCCAGCGGCTGTAGGGTCCGCTGTGCCAGACGCGCGTCTCGCGGTTCCAGCCCGCATCTTCATGGCGCGCCGCGACGGCCGCGTTCGCATCGTCGGCAGCGAGCAGCACGCCCATCGCGAGCCGCAGCCAGTCGCGCTCGTCGGCCGCGCCGCGCAGCGCGAGCCGGCGCAAGGTGCGCCAGGTGCGGCGGCGCAGGTAGTCGTGCGTGCGCTGGCTCAGGGCGAGCCGGCTGTCGGGGCGCACGATCTCCTTCGCGATGTCGACGTAGCGGCCGTTGAGCATCGCCCATTGGCTGGTGCCGCGAAAGCCCGCGCGCTGCGTTTCGATGCGCTGGTTCAGCAGGCCCAGCAGGCGGTAGTCGCCCGCGAACTCGGCGCCCTTGTAGAGCCGGCGCCAGGCGCGGAAGCTGCCCGCGGCCAGCGAGAGCTGCTGCGCCACGCCGTGCAGCGCGCTGCGCGCCAGGCCGGCCGGCTGGTCCTCGTCGAGGCCTTCGAGCAGCGCGAGTTCGAACAGCTGCTGCGTCCAGTCGGTGTGCGCGAGGCTCTGCCAGTGC
>NZ_JBZAYE010000473.1:0-5838 GCF_058244205.1 Variovorax sp. 20P10.2.4 | reverse complement strand
GCGCACCGGCAGGTGGGCGCGGTGCATCGGCGCGAATTCGAAGCGGCAGCCCAGCAGGTCGGCGAGCTGGGTCTCGGAACGCAGCGCGTAGCCGAAGCCGACGGCATCGCAGTCGATGCGGCGTTCCTCGCGGCCGTCGTGCCAGTCGACACCGATGACGCGGCTCGCGGCATCGTCGCCAGTCACGCGCAGCGGCCGCACGCCGCCATGCAGCGGCACGCCATGCGCGCGCAGCCAAGCGACGAAATAGACGCCCTTCGCGAACACCGCGGGCTGCCGCAGCATCGCGGGCGTGGCCGCGAGCTGGTCCGCGAGGCGCGCGGTGTCGAGCACGGCCGCGACCTGCGCGCCGGCCTTCGCATACTGGTAGGCCACCAGATAGAGCAGCGGCCCCGTGCCCATGAACACCACGCGCTGCCCGATGGCGCAGCCCTGGAACTTGAGCGCCACCTGCGCGCCGCCGAGCGTGTAGACGCCGGGCAGGGTCCAGCCCGGCAGCGGCAGCACGCGGTCGGTGGCGCCGGTGGCCACGATCAGCGGGCCGTGCGGCAGGCGCGCGGTGCTGCGCTTCGGGCCGTGCAGCACGTCGAGCACGCCGCCCTGCGCGTTCCACACCAGGCTGTCGGGCCGGTAGTCGATGTGATCGCGCAGGCCGTCGAAGGCCGCGTGCACCGCGTTCGCGCGCGCGGCCTCGAAGCCGTAGAGCGTGGCCGCCGCGCGTTCGACGAAGTTGGCGGGCGGGCGGCGGTAGATCTGTCCGCCGGCGCGCGCGGCCTCGTCGATCACGACCGGGCGCAGGCCATGCGCGACCAGCGCCTGTGCCGCGCGCACGCCGGCCGGTCCGGCGCCGACGATCACGGGAGGAAGTGCCGTCGTCGTCATGCCTTGCCCCGCCCGGTGACCAGCGCCATGCCCGGCGCGATGAAGGTGGAGCAGGCGCGCAGCCGTTCGCCCTCGGCGGTCGCGATCCAGCAGTCCTGGCAGGCGCCCATCATGCAGAAGCCCGCGCGCGGCGCGTCGCTGAACTCGTTGCGGCGCAGCTGGGCGGCCTGCGTGAGCACGGCGGTCAGCACCGTGTCGCCGGCCAGCGCCGACGCGGGCGCGCCATCGAGCGTGAAGGGCACCGTGGCGCGGCCGGTCTCGGCCACGCGGTGCAGCAATGCATGGGTCGCCATCTACTTGCGTCCCACCAGCACGCGGTCCAGGCCGTAGAGCCGGTCGAGCACCACCATCGCGACGGCCGTCACCGCCACCATCAGCGCCGACACCGCGGCCATCAATGGGTCGATCGATTCGGTGGCGTACATGTACATGCGCACCGGCAGCGTCACCGTGCTCGGCGAGGTGACGAAGATCGACATCGTCACTTCGTCGAAGCTGTTGATGAAGGCCAGCATCCAGCCGCCGGTGACGCCCGGCAGGATCATCGGCAGCGTGATGCGGCGGAACACCGTGGCCTGGCTCGCGCCCAGCGAGAGCGCGGCCTGCTCGGCGCTGCGGTCGAAGCCCACCAACGCCGCCACCACCAGCCGCAGCGTGTAGGGCGTGACGATCAGCGCATGCGCCATCACCAGCCAGCCGAAGCTGCCGGTGCCGCCCACCAGCGCGAACAGCCGCAGCAGCGCGACGCCGAGCACCAGGTGCGGAATGATCAGCGGCGACAGGAACAGGCCGTTGAGGAAGTCGCGGCCCGGAAAGTCGTAGCGCGTGATCGCCAGGCCGGCCGGTACCGCGAGCAGCGTGGCGATGGTGGCCGCGCTCAGCGCGAGCCACAGGCTGTTCCAGAACGACTGCATGAAGTCCGGATGCGCGAACACCGCCTCGAACCAGCGCAGCGAGAAGTGCGTGGTCGGGATGGTCAGCGTGTTCTCGGGCGTGAACGCGACGATGCAGACCACCAGCAGCGGCGCCAGCATGAAGGCGATGACGAGCGCGTTGAACGCGAGGGCGATGGGGCCGTTCCTGCTCATGCGATCACCCCAGCGCCTTCTTGTAGCGGCCTTCGACCAGGCGGTTGTAGCTCAGCATCACCACGAGGTTGGCCACCAGCAGCGTGAGCGCCACCGCCGCGCCCAGCGGCCAGTTGAGCTCGCTCAGGTACTCGTCGTAGACCACGGTCGCGACCATCTTGAGCCGGCGCCCGCCGAGCAGGCCGGGGATCGCGAACGAGCTCGCCGCGAGGCCGAACACGATCAGGCTGCCCGAGAGGATGCCCGGCATCACCTGCGGCAGCACGATGCGTCGCAGCGTGGTGAAGGGCGTGGCGTTGAGCGAGAGGGCCGCGTTCTCCACGCCGGGATCGAGCTTCTGCAGCGAGGTCCAGACCGGGATCACCATGAAGGGCAGCATCACGTGCACCAGCGCGATCACCACGGCCGCGCTGGTGTAGAGGATCTTCACCGGGCCGATGCCCACCAGTTGCAGCAGCGCGTTGACCGCGCCCTCGGGGCCCAGCAGCATGCTCCAGCCGAAGGCGCGCACCACCACCGACACCAGCAGCGGTGCCAGCACCACGAGCAGCAGCACCGAGCGCCAGGGGTTGCGCATGCGGCTCAGCACATAGGCCTCGGGCGCGCCGATCAGCACGCAGATCAGCGTGACCAGCGCCGAGATCCAGAAGGTGCGCCAGAAGATGCCGTGGTAGTAGTCGTCGCCGAACACCTGCGCGTAGTGCGCGAGCGTGAACTCGCCGGCGCGCGGGCCGCTGGCCGGGTCGTAGACGTTGAAGGACAGCACGGCCGTGAGCAGCAGCGGCACCACGAGCAGCGCGATGAACAGCACCAGCGCGGGGCCCGAGAGCCACCAGGGCGTGGCCTTGCGAGAGATGCCGCTCATGCCGCCACCGCCGCGTCGTCGCGCAGCAGGCGCGTGCAGTGCGCGGGCCAGTCGATGCCGGCCGCGTCGCCTTCGTCGAGCGCGGCGCGGCCGTCGTTGGGGCTCAGCACCATCAGCTCGCCGGCCGGCGTGGCGAGCCGGTAGAGCCACTGGCTGCCGAGGAAGAAGCGCTCCCGCACCGTGCCGTCGAGCCGGCCGCTGCCCGCGGGCACCAGCTGCAGCTTCTCGGGGCGCACGCTCATCAGCACGGCGGCGCCGCTGTCGTAGCCGCCTTCGCCGACCTCGACCGCGAGCGGCCCGACCGCCACGTTGCAGCTGCCGGTGCCGCAGGCCGTGACCCGGCCCGGCAGCAGGTTGGCCTTGCCCACGAAGGTGGAGATGAAGCGCGTGCTCGGATGCTCGTAGACGCGGTGCGGATGGTCGATCTGCGTCGCGCGGCCGCCTTCCATCACCACCACGCGGTCGCTGATCGACATCGCCTCGCTCTGGTCGTGCGTGACCATCACCGTGGTAGTGCCGACCTTGCGCTGGATCTGGCGCAGCTCGAACTGCATCTCCTCGCGCAGCTTGGCGTCGAGGTTCGACAGCGGCTCGTCGAGCAGCAGCACCGGCGGCTCGATCACCAGCGCGCGCGCCAGCGCCACGCGCTGCCGCTGGCCGCCCGAGAGCTCGCGCGGGTAGCGCGTGGCATGCGCCTCGAGGTGCACCAGCGCCAGCGCCTGCTGCACGCGCTCGCGGCGCTCGGCCTTCGGCATCTTGCGCATCTCGAGGCCGAAGCTCACGTTGTCGGCCACCGTCATGTGCGGAAACAGCGCATAGCTCTGGAACACGATGCCCAGGCCGCGCGTGTTGGCCTTGGCATGCGTGATGTCCTGGCCCGCGAGCTCGATGCGGCCACTGGTCACGGCCTCGAAGCCCGCGATCATCTGCAGCGTGGTGGTCTTGCCGCAGCCCGAGGGGCCGAGCAGCGAGACGAACTCGCCCTTCTCGACCGTGAGGTTCATGGCCGTCACCGCGTGGGTGCTGCCATAGGACTTGGACACGTCGCTGAGCCGCAGGAATGACATGGAACGCCTTTCGTCGGAGGTCGGAATCCACGGCCGGCGCGCAGGCGCCGGGGCCATGAATGCGTGAGTGCTTTCGATTCACTCTATTGCAACGATCGCGCCAGACCGCCACGGGTATTCCATTAATCAGAATATTTCTTCAATTTATTCCGTTCAATGGAATATGATGGCCCGAGCAAGATCGACGTATTCCAAGGAAACGGGACATGGAAACCACAACCGCGGCCAGCGGCGGCGTGCCGCGCATCTTTTCGGTGATCCGGGCGCTCGGCGTGGTGCAGGCCGAGGGCGGCCGCGTCACCCAGATCGCGCGCGCCGTCGGCCTCACGCAGGCCACCACGCACCGCCTGCTGCAGTCGCTGATGGCCGAGGGCGTGGTCGAGCAGGACGAGCGCAGCAAGCTGTACCGGCTGAGCATCGAGTTCTTCGCGCTCGCGGCCAACGCCGGCAATCCCGGCGACCTGCGCACCTTGTGCCGGCCCGCGCTGCTGCGCCTGTGCGCGAGCCTGGGCGACAGCATCTTCCTGCTGGTGCGCAGCGGCTTCGACGCCGTGTGCCTCGACCGCAGCGAGGGCCCGTTCCCGATCCGCTCGTTCACCGGCGACATCGGCGGGCGCATCGCGCTCGGCGTGGGGCAGGGTGCGCTCGCGATCCTGGCCTTCCTGCCCGAGGGCGAGCGCGAGGAGGTGATCCGCTTCAACCTCTCGCGCGTGCGCGAGTACGGCGTCTACGACGAGGTCTACCTGCGCACCGAGATCGAGCGCGTGCGCCAGAGCGGCTTCGCGGGCCGCAACACCGGCCTGCTCGAGGGCATGGCCGGCGTGGCCGTGCCCATCCTCGACCGCGAGGGCCGCGCCGTGGCCGCGCTGAGCGTGGGCACCATCGCCGACCGCCTCAACGCCGACCGGCTGCCGACCGTGGTCGACCTGCTGCAGCGCGAGGCGGTGGCGATCGGGCCGAGGATCAATCCCTTCGATGCCTCGCTGCGCCGGCCGGCGCAGAGCCTGGCGGGGTCGCCGGCGGGGCAGAGGATCACTGCTTGAGCTTGCGGTCCTCGTTCTTCGCTTCCTGCATCGCCTCGGGCTCCAGTTCCTCGGCATAGCGGTTGAGCCGGATGAAGAGGCCCCAGCCGGCCATCATCAGCCCGACCGCGCCCAGCATGGCGGCCGCGTGCAGCATCAGTTCCGGCGCCTCGCGCGCCTTGAAGGTCGCGACCAGCCCTTCGACCGCGACGGCCACCACGATCACCACCATGAAGCGCGACAGGAAGCGCCGCACCCGGGTCGGCGCGCCGATGTGGGCGTCGCGCACTACTTCCTCTTCGACCACGGTCTGGGAGATCTGCAGCGCCACGACGGCGGCCGCGAGCAGGCCCACCGCTTCGATGATCGCCTCGGCGGCCGGCAGGTCGAGGTCGTGCACGACCGCGCCCCAGCCGGCGCGCGCCGCGATCACGATCAGAACCAGCGACGCGATGGCGAAGGCGAGCGCCATCAGCGCGTGGACCGCGGCATAGAGGGTGTGGATCAGCTTCATGGCAGGGGCGGCGAAGTGAGGGTGCCGCATCGTCGGCGCCGCACGCAAATCGGTGCGTAGGCGCGCGAGCCGTTTCGAGGAACGCGCGCGGCGGGTGATGCGCAGGCGAGCTCCGGCGGGCGAGTTCCTTCGCCAAACGCATCAAGTCCTTCCATATTTTCACTAGCCAACCCCGCCCACTTCGCAGATATTGGCGCGGTTCCCCCGACCCCGGTCGCCTTCCTTCTTCTTTCTTCCCGACTCCCCCGCGGAGCGCGCCCATGTCCGAAGTCCACACCTCCGTTTCCCTGCCCTCCGAAGTCGAACAACTGCTCCAGCGCCTGGGCGTGCCGCGCGAGTCCCATGTCGGCGGCGCGCTGACGGTGCGCTCGCCGCTCACGGGCGAGGTGATCGCGCAGGT
>NZ_JBZAYE010000472.1:0-5842 GCF_058244205.1 Variovorax sp. 20P10.2.4 | reverse complement strand
TCAGCACGCCGGACACGTCGAGTGCGTGATCGGCCGAGGTCATGCCTGGGCGCTCCCGATGGCAGGTTGATCGTCGAAGAGGGTCATGGGAATTGCTCCGCCGGAGGATGAAGAAGGGAAGGGCGAGTGTTGGCGCTGCACCCGCCCCGGCCAACGAATGAATGCACGCATGGATATGCGGATTCATCGGCTGCGGCATGTCGCCGCCGGGGCTTTCAGGACGAGACGTTCGCGCCCACGGCCCAGTAGAAGGTGGGCCGGGCGCCGTTGAGCAGGTGGTCGCCGACCACGCGGCCCTTGTAGATGGTCGGGTTGTGCGAGGCCAGCGTGCGCGCGTTGCGCCAGTGGCGGTCGAGCCGGATGTCCTCCTGCAGCGCCGAGGCGCCACCGACATCGAACAGCCGCGTGCCGGCCTGCAGCACCGCGTCGACGATGCCGGCCTGCGCCTTGGCGGTCTCGAGCTCGACCTGGAACAGCAACTGATCGGGGATCGCTTCGCCGCGCTGGCGCAGGCGGTCGATCTCGCCCAGCGTGCGCGCCACCGCCTGCACCGTCGAACTCGCGACGAAGGCCGTGCTGGCGAGCTGGCCGACGACCTGCTGCACCAGCGGGTCCTCGCGCGGCGTGCTGCCGCTGCCATGGCTGTAGACGCGCTTGCGCGGCTGCACGAAGTCGACCGCGTCGCGCACGATCGCGCGCGCGATGCCGGCCAGGGTGGCGAGGTGCGTGAGCTGGAACTGCGCGGTCAGCGGCGTCGGCTGGTCGCGCACGTAGAGCAGCACGTGCGCCGGATCGACGCGCACGTTGCGAAAGCGCGTGGTGCCCGAGGCGCTCAGTCGCTGGCCGAAGCCGCGCCAGTCGTCGACGCGCTCCACGCCCGGTGCCTCGGAGGGCACCAGCGCGATCACGCGGTCGTTGCTGCCGTCGTCGTTGTGGCGCTGCGCCGAGACCGCGATCCATTCGGCGTAGAGCGTGCCGGTGCTGTAGTACTTGTCGCCCTCGAGGCGCCAGCCGTCGCCGTCGCGGCGCAGCGTGGTCTGCATCTGGCCGAGCGGGCCTTCGCCGAGTTCGGTGGTGGCGTTGCCGAAGATCACGCCGTCGGCCGCGAGCCGCAGCCAGGGGCCGTGCAGCGCGGGATCGATCTCGGCGAACAGGCGCTCGATGAAGCCGAAGTGGGCGCGCAGGATCTGCGGCAGGTTGGAGTCGGCCTCGCCGAGCTCGATCAGCAGGTCGAAGAACTGCTCGACCGAGGCGCCGAGCCCGCCTTGGGCCACCGGCACGCGCAGCGCGCCGAAGCCGGCCTGGGCCAGCCAGGCCACGGCCTCATGGGCCAGCAGGCGTTCGTTCTCGCGCTGCACCGCGCCTTCGGCGATGCGCGCGAAGATCGGGCGGAAGCGGTCGGCAAGCTGGTCGTAGGACGGCGGTTGCGGGGCCCGCGGCGGCACGGCCACGGGCGACGGGTTGCCGGGCGCGGTGCGCGGCGGATGCGTGAGGGATTCCATGGGGCAACGACTTTGCAGCCGTGCCCTTCGATTGGGAAATGCGCTTTTCGAGTTTTCTTATGCCGCGCGGCTCAGGCGCGCGGCCTCGGCATCGTCGGCCAGCGCTTCCCCGCCAGGCCCGGTATGCGGGCAGCGAGTTGCTGTGCCCCGAGTTCCAGCATCCACCAGGCAGCGCCGAGCAGGCCCGCCATGAGCGCGCCGAACATCATCCCGACGGCGATGTCGAGCGGGAAATGCACGCCCACGTGGATGCGCGCCCAGCCCGTGGCGGCCGCCACCGCGAACAGCGCGATGCCCGGTGCGCGCAGCGCCGGCCGTGCGAGGAAGGCGAAAGCCACCATGAACATCACCGAGGCATGCGTGCTCGGCAGCGCGGCGCTGGCGCCGTGCGGGATGTAGGCCGGCACCAGGCCCAGGATGAAGGGCCGCGGCATGTTGATGCGCGCTGCGATCTCCTGGCACAGCATGGCGGTGAGCCCGGCGCCCGCGAGCATGAAGAGGACATAGGCCCGATGGCCGGGCCGACGCCAGGCAGCGGCGCCGATCACGGCGGTGGAGAGCCAGGGACCGCCGAGCGCGAGCCCGACCGCGATCGCCAGCACCCAGGGCGTGGGATGGGTGCCGGCGGCGAGCCACTGCAGCAGATCGAGATGGAATGCGTTCATGCAGCCTCCCGGAACGAACGGGATGGGGCAAAGACAGTGCGCGGGCAGGCACGAGCGGCGCGGCAAGGACGCGGACGGGCGAAGGACATGGAGGAGGCCTCGTGGGCGAAGTGAAGCGGCCCTGCCGCAGGGGCGTCAGGGAAGCGATGGAGGCGGCGCGCTCGCGCCGTCGGAATGGATCAGGCGAAGGACGGCGGTGCCGTGGTCGGTGGCAGCCGCAGCCAGGGGCGGGGCAGGGGAGGCGCCCCACTCCGCGCGCCGATGCGCCGCGGCGGTTCGTGGCGCGCACCGGTCAGGCCGGTCGCCACGACGATGGTCAACGGCAGCAGCGCGAGCACGATGCCCATGAAGCCATCGAAGGCCGCGCTCAGGGCATTGACCATGACCGTGCAGCAGGACGCCTGCGCGAACATGGTGGTTTCGAGGCTTTTCGCATGGCCGGCGCGCTCGTCGGGTTCGAAGCGCACGGTCTCGCCGGCATTGCGCACCTTGAGGCCGGGTTCGTCCTCGAGGCCGTCGCTGTGGAAATGCGCCGAGATGAACGGGTGCAGCAGCACCAGCCAAAGACCGATCACGCACCCGATGCATCGGTGCGCGTCGATCCATCGGCGAAGCCTGGCCAGCAGCATGCGGCGGATGCTAGGCGGCAAATATGAACAGAATATGAGTACTCGCCGAATTCATGCGGATTCGAGGGCCTCCCGAAGGCCCCGAACTATCGGCGCCGTCCGACACGGACGTTCATCACGAAGACTCAGCATGCCGGTGTCCCGAGCGACTCCTCCTCCCTGGCTTGGGGCACCTACCGTGACAGCTGTAGGTTCTTGAGCGCCCGGCCTTCGTGCCGGGCGCCTTTTCTTTTGCGGGTTCGACGGGCTTCGTGGGGATGGGGCAGTGGGGGCCTCTTCAGGCCGCATTTCCGCAATCACGCGTCACAACGGTCTTGCTTCGCTTGGCCACCATTCGGCCGAACAATAAGATCATTTATTTTACATAATGCACATTGTGCTGATTATCTGGGGAGGCAGGCAGGCGGAGATTCGTGGCGCCCAGTCCAGGCCGCGCGCGAAACCTCAATCCCGCGTGTTCGCCCCGCCATCCGCAACCAAATCCGATTGCCGGATCTGCCGGCGCCGACGCAGCGCCTCGCTCATGCCATCGCGCACGCCCGCCTTGATGACCAGATACAGGAGCCAGCCCACGAGCGTGCCGGCGATTAGAAGTGCTGCGAGCAACGACATCTGCCATGCCAGGGCGCCGCCGCCGAGCTGTTGGATGGTGACTTGCATGGATGTTTCGGGCGAAAAAAAGGGCTTCATCGAAGCCCTCATTCTGTTCGCGCCTGTTTCCAAAAAATACAAACCCCATCGGTTTCTCATCTGATGGAGCATGAAATAAGTCACGAATAACGATCGTCAACAGCAAAAACTAATACTTTATTAACCAATACCTACCATTTACCGTCCTTCGGCACCGGCTTCGCCGCGGACGTCGCGGCGATCAGCGCCGCCGCTTCCGATCGATTGGCGCGGTTGGCGAAATCGACCGCGGTCATGCCCAGCTGGTTCTTCATCGTGACGTCCGCGCCCTCGGCCAGCAGCAGCTTCACCGCGTCGGTCGAGCCATACATCGCGGCCATCATCAGCGGCGTGGTGCCGTTGGGCGATTGCGCGTCGATGAAGGCGAAGTTGTCGAGCAGCTGCTTCATGATCGCCAGGTGCCCGCCGGTGGCCGCATAGTGCAGCGGCGTCCAGCCGGGCTTGTTGATGTCGGCATCGCGTTTGATGAGCTGGGTGACCAGGTCCTGCTGGCCCTTGATGGCCGCGAGCATCAACGGGCTCTCGTCCTTGGCGTTGCGCAACTCGACGTTGGTCTGCGGCGACTCGAGCAGCACCTGGATCACCTTCGGCGACGGCTCGCGCAGCGCGATCAGAAGACCCGTCTGGCCCCGCTCGTCGCGCGTGTTGGGGTCGAAGCCGCGTTGCAGCAGGCTGCGGACACCGCTCGGATTGTCGGCGCGCACGGCCCGGAAGAAGTCCTCAAAAGAACCTGCATGCGCGGAGAAAACTGCTGCAAAAGCAGACAGATAAACGAGTTTCTTGAAGTTTTTCTTCATCATTGTCGAACCCCCTTGAACAGTGTCTCGAAGTTGTCGCTGGTCGCCTGGGCCACGGCCTCGACCGGCAACTGCCGCAGCTCGGCGATCTGCCGCGCCACGTACGGCACGTAGGCCGGCGTGTTGGTCTTGCCCCGGTACGGCACCGGGGCCAGGTACGGGCTGTCGGTCTCGATCAGCATGCGATCGAGCGGCACGAAGGCCGCCACGTCACGCAGATCCTGCGCCTTCTTGAAGGTCAGGATGCCCGAGAAGGATATGTAGAAGCCGAGGTCCAGCGCGGCGCGCGCCACCTCGGCGGTTTCGGTGAAGCAGTGGAACACGCCGCCGGCCGCGCCCGCGGAGCCGTCCTCGCCCTCCTCCTTGAGGATCGCGATGGTGTCGGCCGAAGCTTCGCGCGTGTGGATCACGAGCGGCTTGCCGGTCTGCCGGGCGGCCCGGATGTGCACGCGAAAGCGCTCGCGCTGCCATTCGAGGTCGGCGATGCTGCGTCCACCCTTGCGTTCTTCCATCTGGTAGTAGTCGAGGCCGGTCTCGCCGATCGCCACCACGCGCGGCCGCGCGGCCAGGCGCACGAGGTCGTCGACGCTGGGCTCTAGCGTGTCCTCGGTGTCCGGATGCACGCCCACGCTGGCCCAGAAGTTGTCGTAGCGCGCGGCCAATGCCTGCACCTCGTCGAACTCCTCGAGCCGGGTGCAGATGCACAGGGCCCGGTCGACCTGGGCGGCGGCCATGGCGGCGCGCACCGTGTCCATCTGGTCGGCGAATTCGGGAAAGGTCAGGTGGCAGTGGGAGTCGGTGAACATCGCCAGGAATCTGAGGAAACGAAGGGAGCCGGAAAACTGGCGAGCGCAAGGGGCGGCCGGGCCGCCCCGGATGTCAGATCGTCTGCGTCGGCCGGTCGGAAGCCATCGAGCCGCCCAGCGCGGCCTCGATGCGGGCCTTGAGCTGGCGCGATTTCTCGTCGGACGGAAAGCGGATGCCCACGCCGGGCGCCCGGCTGCCGGCCGCGCGCGCCGGCGTGATCCAGGCGACCTTGCCGGCCACCGGGTAGCGCTGCGGGTCTTCGGGCAGGGTCAGCAGCACGTAGACGTCGTCGCCGAGCCGGTATTCGCGCGAGGTCGGAATGAAGATGCCGCCCTCGGAGAACAGCGGGATGTAGGCCGCGTAGAGCGCGCCCTTCTCCTTGATGGCGAGCTGGATGACGCTCGGCCGGTGCGGCGTGGCGCCACCCGCGGCGGCGGCTGCTGCTGCTGCGGCAGCGGTGGCTGCGGAATTGGCGGAGGGGGCTGCGGGTTGGTTCATGGGCGGCGAGCGGCTGAGTTGAGGGTGCTGCGCGCTTCGCTCACGAGCGCTTCCAGCATGAGTCCTGCATTGAACGGATGTTCCGCGGTCCGGGCCGACGCGGCCAGCGATTTCGACCAGCGCGCCAGCGCGAGCCGCGACGGCGCGGCCGGCAGGTCGCCGGGTTCGAAGAAGCGCGGCGCGGCGCCATTGCCGATGGCCATCAGGTCGTGGCAGAGCTTCTGCAAGGCACCGACCGCCTGCGCCGGCGCCTG
>NZ_JBZAYE010000471.1:0-5863 GCF_058244205.1 Variovorax sp. 20P10.2.4 | reverse complement strand
TCCAGCGCCAGCTGCATCAGCTCCCGCATGCGTGGTTCCCGATGATGGACGACAAGGAAGGGACGACGGCCGAAGACGCGCGCGCCTTCAACCCGCCTTCTCGACCGTGGCGCTGCTGCCGGCCACGCCACCGGTGGCATCGGCATCGCGGTACGCCTCGGGATCGAGGCGATGCATCTCGGCCTCGATCCAGGCCTCGACCTCGCGCATCAGCTCGTCGGGCTTGCGGCCCGCGCTCGAGATCGGCACACCGATGGACACGTCGACCACGCCGGCGCGCTTGACGAAGGCCTTGCGCGGCCAGACCTTGGCCGAGGTCACGGCGATCGGGATCACGGGCACGCCGGTCTCGCAGGCCAGGCGCGTGCCGCCGCTCTTGTAGGTGCCCTTCTGGCCACGCGGGATGCGCGTGCCCTCGGGGAACATGATGATCCAGATGCCCTGCGCGAGCAGCTTGCGGCCCTGGCTCACCACCTTGTTGAAGGCCTGGGCGCGCTGGCTGCGGTCGATGTGGATCATGTCGAGCCGACCCATGGCCCAGCCGAAGAAGGGCACGTAGAGCAGCTCCTTCTTGAACACGTAGGCCAGCGGATGCGGCATCAGCGTGGGCATCAGGAAGGTCTCGAGCGTGGACTGGTGCTTGACCAGCAGGATCGCGCCCGCGAGCTTGTCGGCCGGCAGGTTCTCCATGCCGCTCACGCGCAGCCGGATGCCCAGCAGCGCACGCGCGCCGCTGCCGACGGCCCAGGAGAGCCAGCGCGCCGCCATCCAGTACAGCGGTATGCCGCGCATCCAGATCGAGCACACCAGCATGATGATCGCCCAGGGGACGACGGTGACGAACATCCACAGCGCGTGGAGAACGGAACGGAGCAACGCCATCAGAGAGCCACCTGCATGGATTCGGCCCGCGCCTCGCGCGCGAGCAAAAAGTCGACGAAAGCGGCGAGGTCTTCATGCACCCTCGTGTCCGCCGGATATTCGGGAGGCAGCGGATCGAAGCCGCGGCAGGCCGCGCCCATGCCGGTCAGCAGCAGGTGCGGTTCGCAGCCGGCGGCCGCGCCGGCCTGCAGGTCGCGCAGGCTGTCGCCCGCGGTGGGCACGCCGGCCAGGTCGATGCCGAAGCGGTCGCCGATCTGCTGGAACAGGCCCGGCTTGGGCTTGCGGCATTCGCAGTCCTCGTCGGGGCTGTGCGGGCAATAGAACACCGCATCGACGCGCCCGCCCACGGCCGCGAGCATCTTGTGCATCTTGGCATGCATCGCGTTGAGCGAGGCCATGTCGAACAGGCCGCGCCCCAGGCCCGACTGGTTCGACGCGATCACCACGTGCCAGCCCGCATGGTTGAGCCGCGCCACGGCCTCGAGCGCACCGGGCAGCGGCGTCCACTCGGTGTCGCTCTTCACGAAGTCTTCGCGGTGCACGTTGATCGTGCCGTTGCGGTCGAGGATCACGAGTTTCATGGAGGTGTTCCTTCCGACTCCAGCTTGCGCCGCTTCACCCAGGCGACCAGATGCGGCAGCGGATACTTCGCCGCGTCCAGCATGCCGATGCGCTGCACCAGCGTGTCGAGCGATACCAGGTCCTGCTTCAACAGCTCGCGAACGAAATCGGCGTCCTTCTCGCGACCGGCCACGCACTTGGAAACGACCAGGTCGTGCAGTTCCGGGCAGATGGCCGTGATCTCGCCGACGTAGTGCAGGCTGGCTCGACTCATCCAGTCGCCGGGCATGACGGCGGTCTCGGGCCCGACACCGTCGGCGAAATAACCGAAGGTCTCGTGAAAGCTCGAGTGCATGCCGATCGCACCGTCGATCAGATCGGCGCGTTCCGGATGCAGTGCGGGGTAGAGATCGATTTCGCGCGACACCAGCAGCGACTCGGGCGGTTGATCGAGCAGCAGCAGCACGGCCTGGCTGCCGACGACCACAAAAGAACTTTCTTTCGAGATCGCCGCGGAAGCGCGCAACACGTGCTGCAGTTCTTCGAGCTTCATGGGGTCGCGGCCTGCTCGCGCGCCTGCTTGAGCAATGCCATTCGTTCGACCTGCGAGACGAGACCGCCGAGCGGCGACACGCTGCGCATGAGCTGTCCATGCTCGGACTCGACGAGCGCGGCATCTTCGAGCACGCCGACATCGCCGGCGAGAAGACGCTCCCACTCGTCCCACAGCACGTCGGAGCGCGTGGGACCCGACTGCTGACGCCAGCGTTCGAGGGTGCGGCGGGCCTGCTCGCGCAACGCGGGCTCCTGGCGCAGCGCCGCCACCGCCCGCTGGTGCAAGGCGAGGGAGAACTGATCCAGTTGCTGTTGCCGGTTCATGCGCGATCGATTATCGAGTGACGGTCTTCAGACAGCCAGCCGCTCGAGCTGCGCCACGCGGTTCATCGCGGCATGCAGCGACATCAGGAGCCCCAGCCGGTTGAGCCGCAGGTCGGCCTGCTCGGCATTGACCATCACGCCGTCGAAGAAGGCGTCGACCGGTTCGCGCAGCGCCGCCAGGGTCTGCAGCGAGGCGGTGTAGTCGCCGGCATCGAACTGGGCGTTGGCGGCGGGCACCACCTGCGCCATGGCGGCATGCAGTGCCTTCTCGGCGGGCTCCTGCAGCAGCAGCTCGCTGACGTGGGCGTCGGCCTCGGGGGCCTTCTTGAGGATGTTGCCGATACGCTTGTTGGCCGCGGCCAGCGCGGCGGCTGCCGGAAGCTCCAAGAAAGCGCGAACCGCTTTCAAACGAGCGGGCACCAAATCCAATCGGTCAGGAAACGGTTCGTCTTCAGAAAGAACGGCCGATATCTCGTTGCTTGAATAGCCTTGCTCCCGCAATAGTCCAGCGTATCGATCTACCAAGAAGTCATTGAGCTCTACGGTAAGACGCGCTGTATCAAAGTCCGCGTATTGCTCATATAGCTTCGCCACAGACCAGTCCACGGAATTCCAGAGCAATTCTGGCAACCCAAGAGCAAGCTTCTTTTCGGTAAGCATGCGAATCACGCCCAGCGCATGGCGGCGCAGCGCGAACGGATCGCGGTCGCCGGTGGGCAGGTTGCCGATGCCGAACATGCCGACCAGGGTCTCGAGCTTGTCGGCCAGCGCGACCACCAGGCCGACGCTGTTGCGCGGCAGCTCGTCGCCCGCGAAGCGCGGCTTGTAGTGGTCCTCGATGGCATCGGCCACGGCCGCGTCGAGGCCGTCGTGCAGCGCGTAGTAGCGGCCCATGATGCCCTGCAGCTCGGGGAACTCGCCGACCATGTCGGTCACGAGGTCGGCCTTGGCCAGCTGGGCGGCCTGCACGGCCTGGCGCGCCACGTTGGCATCGCCGAGCTTGTCGGCGATGGCGCGCGCGATGCGCATCACGCGCTCCACGCGTTCGCCCTGGGTGCCGAGCTTGTTGTGATAGACCACCTTGCCCAGCGACGCGACGCGCGAGGCCAGCGTCTTCTTGCGGTCCTGGTCGAAGAAGAACTTGGCGTCGGCCAGGCGCGGGCGCACCACGCGCTCGTTGCCGCCGATGACGGCGCTGGCATCGTCGGGGCTGATGTTGCTGACGACCAGGAACCGGTTGGTGAGCCTGCTCGAGGCGTCGAGCAGCGGGAAGTACTTCTGGTTCGCCTTCATCGTGAGGATCAGGCATTCCTGCGGCACCTCGAGGAACTCGCGCTCGAAGCTGCAGACCAGCACGTTGGGCCGTTCGACCAGCGCCGTGACCTCGTCGAGCAGCGCGTCGTCGTGGATCGGCACCGAGCCGCCGCCGACCTGGACCGCGGCCGCGGCGAGCTGGCGCGCGATCTCGGCGCGGCGCGCCTCGAAGCTCGCGATCACCGCGCCCTCGTCCTGCAGCTGCAGCGCATAGCTGTCGGCGTTGCGCAGCACCACGGGATCGACCGCGGCCTCGAAGCGGTGGCCGTGCGTTTCGCGGCCGGCCTGGAGACCCAGCGCCTCGACGGGCACCACGGCATCGCCATGCAGCGCGACCAGGCCGTGCGCGGGGCGCACGAAGCTCACGCTGGTCCAGCCCGGCAGCTCGCAGCCGCTCTCGAGCTGGTAGCTCATGACCTTGGGAATCGGCAGCTTGGCGATGGCTTCGGCCAGTGCCTTCTGCAGGCCTTCGGCCAGCGTGGCGCCCTTGGCGGTGCTCTCGTAGAACAGGGCTTCGGCCTTGCCGTCCATGGCGCGCTTGAGGCCGGGCACGGCCGAGGCGTCGGCGCCGAGCGCGCCGAGGCGCTTGAGCAGCGCGGGCGTGGGCTGGCCCGAGGCATCGAGCCCCACGGCCACAGGCATCAGCTTCTGCGAGACGGCCTTGTCGGCGGCGCGCTCGGCCACGTGCGTGAGGTGCGCGGCCAGGCGGCGCGGCGAGGCGAAGGGCGTGAGCACCGAGCCGGCCTCGGCCAGGCCCTGGGCCACGAGCTGATCGCGCAGCACGCCCGCGAAGGCCTCGCCGAGCTTCTTCAGTGCCTTCGGCGGCAGTTCTTCGACAAACAGTTCAACCAGCAGGGAGGTCTTGTTCATGGGGGTCGTCATCGCTCAGGCGGCCTTCTTCGGTGCGATCTGCGCGACCCATTCGCGCGGTGCCATCGGGAAGCCCAGCCGTTCCCGGCTGTCGTAGTAGCTCTGCGCCACGCTGCGCGCGAGGTTGCGGATGCGGCCGATGTAGGCCGCGCGTTCGGTCACGCTGATCGCGCCGCGCGCGTCGAGCAGATTGAAGCTGTGCGCGGCCTTGAGCACCTGCTCGTAGGCCGGCAGCGCGAGCTGCTCGGCCATCAGGTGCTTGGCCTGCTTCTCGTGCGCGGCGAAGGCGGTGAACAGGAACTCGGCATCGGAGTGCTCGAAGTTGTAGGCCGACTGTTCGACCTCGTTCTGCTTGAACACGTCGCCGTAGCTGAGCTTGGCGCCACCGTGGCCTTCGGTCCACACCAGGTCGTACATGTTCTCCACGCCCTGCAGGTACATCGCCAGGCGCTCGAGGCCGTAGGTGATCTCGCCGGTGATCGGCTTGCAGTCGATGCCGCCGACCTGCTGGAAGTAGGTGAACTGCGTCACCTCCATGCCGTTGAGCCAGACCTCCCAGCCCAGGCCCCAGGCGCCGAGCGTGGGGTTCTCCCAGTCGTCCTCGACGAAGCGGATGTCGTTCTTCTTGAGGTCGAAGCCCAGCGCCTCGAGGCTGCCGAGGTAGAGCTCGAGGATGTTCGCGGGCGCGGGCTTGAGCACGACCTGGTACTGGTAGTAGTGCTGGCCGCGGTTGGGGTTCTCGCCGTAGCGGCCGTCCTTGGGGCGGCGGCTGGGCTGCACGTAGGCGGCCTTCCAGGGCTCGGGGCCGAGCGCGCGCAGGAAGGTGGCGGTGTGCGAGGTGCCCGCGCCCACTTCCATGTCGTACGGTTGCAGCAGCGCGCAGCCCTTGTCGGCCCAGTACGACTGCAATTTGAGAATGATTTGCTGGAAGGTCAACATGAAGGGTGCCGGCCGGCGCGGCCGGGCGTTGGACGAAAGCGCGGCGGTGCGCCGCGAAAGCCCGCGATTTTACGGGCGGAGGGCAACTCTCCCACAGCGGGTCGGGAAGGTGCCTGCCACGCAGCGGACACGGGCCGTGCGACAAACCGGGGTCCGCGCGGGCCATCGTCTTCCGACGGCCGCGCGGCCGGCGCTTTTCATGCGGGCCGGGAACGCCCGCCCGCCACGCCGATCCGACGTCCCTCCCCCACGAGCCCCCAGCCCCACACGCCCCATGCCAGTGCCCGAGACCGGCCCGAACACCCCGCTCTTCATCGTGCTCAATGCCGCCTCCGGCAGCGAGGACGCCGTCCAGGCCCGCCAGGTCATCGAGGAAGGCTGCGCCGCGGCCGACCGCCGGCTGCGCATCTTCACGGTC
>NZ_JBZAYE010000470.1:0-5865 GCF_058244205.1 Variovorax sp. 20P10.2.4 | reverse complement strand
GTGCGGCACGGCTTGGCCTGCGCCGCCGCCGGCGTGGCGGCGCCCAGCAGCAGCCATGGCGCGATCGCCGTCGCGATCAGCACCATCGCAGCAACGGGCATGGATCGCGTCTGGCAAATCATCAGCGGGGAAATGTAGAGCGGCCGGCGGCGCTCCACATCTCGCCAAACGGCCACCTTCCGAACGGCATAGGGGGCACGGGGCGAGAAGGAAATCGAAAGGCTACGGTTTCGCGTGGCCCGCGGCCGGTGTCAGGGCAACCACTGCACCCAGAGCATCACCAGCGTGAGCGTGACCAGCGCCAGCAGCGTGGAGACCGCGACGCTGGCGGTCACCAGGTCCTCGGCGCTGCGGTAGCGCTGCGAGAACAGGAACACGTTGGCGCCGATCGGCAGCGCGGCCGCGACCACCATCACCGTGAGCGGAATGCCGCGCACGCCGAGCGCCCAGCCGATGATCGCCACCAGCAGCGGATGCAGCAGGTTCTTGACGCCGGCCTGCACCATGGCGCTGCGCCAGTGGCGCCCCACCGGCGTGAGCGCCAGCGTGATGCCCACCATCACGAGCGCCACCGGGCCGAAGGCCTGGCCCAGCAGCTCGATGGTGCGGTCGACCGGCTGCGGCATGACCCAGCCGCTCTGCGCGAACAGCAGGCCCGCGATGATCGGCAGCGGCACCGGATGGATGATGGCGTTGCGCAGCGCGCGCAGCACGGTGCGCAGCATCGAGCGCTTCTCGGCGCCGCTCACCACCGCGTGCTCGCGCGCCACCGCGAGCTCGAGCACCACGGTGGCGCTGGTCATCAGCACCAGCGAATGCAGCGAGATCAAGGTCAGCAGCACCACCATGCCGGCCTCGCCATAGGCCAGGCCGACCAGCACGATGCCGATCATCACGGTGTTGCTGTAGGTGTTGGCGAGCGCGAGCACCGCGCCCGTGCGGTTGAAGCCACGCAGCGCCAAGGTGGCCGCGAACAGCAGCCCCGAGGCGATGAAGTAGGCGGCCACCGGCTTGAAGCGCAGTTCCTCGACGTGCACGCCGCTCATCGCGCGGAACAGCAGCGCCGGCGCGAGCAGCAGGAAGATCAGGTTGGAGAGGTCCTTGACCGCGGGGCCGCCGATCCAGCGGCGCCTCCCGGCCAGGTAGCCCGCCGCGATCAGCAGCACGACGGGCAGGAGGGAGGAGATGACGAACGAATTCACCGGTCGAGGATAGCCGAGCGTTCGCGCCCGCCTCCCTCCCCCGCCGGGGGAAGGAGGCCCCGTCCGGTCAGAAGGTCACGCGCACGCCCACCTTCAGCGACCGCCCCGGCAGCGGTGCGGCCGGGTACACCGTCGTCGTCAGGATCGAGGTCGCGCTGTAGGCCAGCTTGTTGCCGATGTTGTCGACGCGCGCATACCAGGTGAGGTTGGCGCGCTGCACCTTCATGCGGTAGGCGATCGAGGCGTTCCACAGCGTGTAGGCATCGGTCTCGCGCGCGCCGACGCCGGGCACGCGGTGCTGCGCGGCGTTGTAGTCGAAGCCGACGCGGCCGCTCCACGGGCCGTTGCCGTAGACCAGCGTGGCGCCCACGCGCACCGGCGCGATGCGCGGCAGCGGCTCGCCGGTGTCGGTGTTCTTCGCGCGCACCAGGTCGCCGCGCCACTCGAGATCGAGCGTGCCGGCGTCGGCCATGCGCGCGAAGCCGTCGCTGCCCAGCAGGCGCAGGTTGCCGCTGGCCTCGATGCCGGTGAAGCGCGCGCGCACGCCGTTGTAGAGGTACTCGGCCAGCGTGTCGGTGACCTCGGGATCGGTCACGACCTGGCCTTCCTCGTCGAGCGTGCGGCCCGAGGCGGTCAGGCCGATGTAGTTGCGAAAGCGCGTGACGTAGGCGTTGACGCGCGCCGTGTTCGGCCCCGACTTCCATTGCGCGCCGAGGTCGAAGCCGGTCGACTGCTCCTTGCTGAGGTTGGGGTTGCCGACCTCCCACGCGGCCGTGGCCACGTGCGGCCCGTTGGCCAGCAGCTCGTAGTCCTTGGGCGCGCGCTCGGTGTAGGCGATGTTCGAGGTCAGCTGCCACTGCGGCGCGAGGTTGACCAGGGCGCCGAAGGCGGCGCTGTTCGGGTTGAAGGTGCGCTCGCCGATCGCGAAGCGGTTGATGCTCGGATCGTCGGGATAGCCGAGCGAGCGCACGGTGACGCGCTCGGTGCGCGCGCCGAAGCTCAGCTTGCCCCACGAGGTGCCCATCTCCTCGTAGAGGAACAGCGCGCGCGAGCGCGTGCGGCTGTGCGGCGCGAAGGCTTCCTCGCCGTCGGCGGCGAAGCGGTTGGTCTCGGCGCTGAAGCCCATCAGGCCTTCCAGCGGCCCGATCTTCTCGTGCCGCACCTCGACGCGCAGGTCGTTGCTCATGTTCGAGAAGGTGGTGCCGGCCTCGGCGCCCTCGAACTCGGTGTGGCGGTAGTTGGTGTGGCTGAGCTTGGCGTGGACGCTGCGGATGATGCCGCCCGGGCGCCATTCGCCCTCGATCGCGTAGCGATCGGACTTCATCGCGATGGTCACGTCGTCCTCGGCCACGGTGCCGTAGTTGCTGCGGTAGGTGCTCGCCGAGGCGCCGATCCAGCCCCGGTCGAAGAACAGCGTGCCGCCGATCGCGCCACCGTGCGCCTCGTTGGCCGAGTTGCAGATCTTGCGCGCGCGCCAGGGCGAGCCGGGCTTCTCGCAGTTCAGGTCGATCGGCGCCGAAACGTCGCTCGAGTCGCGCTTGAAGGCATCGGCATGCAGCGCGAAGCGGCCGTTGCCGCCCTCGAGCATCACGGCGCCGTTCTTCTCGCGGTTGCCGGTGGCATAGCCGAGGTCGGCACGGCCGCCGAAGCCCTCGATCGGCTCGCTCGGGATGCGGTTGTCGATCAGGTTGACCACGCCGCCGACCGCGCTGCCGCCGTACTGCAGCGCCGACGGGCCGCGCAGCACCTCGACGCGCTCGGTGACCAGCGCGTCGACCGGCACCGCGTGGTCGTAGCTCAGCGCCGAGGCATCGGGCGCGCCGCCGCCGTTCTGCAGGATGCGGATGCGGTCGCCGTCTTGGCCGCGGATGATCGGCCGGCTGGCGTTGGGGCCGAAGTAGGTGCTGCTGACGCCGGGGATGTTGTCGAGCGTCTGGCCCAGCGTGGACTGCGAGCGCAGCAGCAGTTCGTCGCCCGAGAGCGTGGTGGTGGGCGCGATCAGGTCGCTGGCGCCCAGCGGGTTGCCGGTGACGGTGATCTCGCGCAGGCTGGTGGTGGGTTGCGGGTTCGGCGAGGGATCGGCGGGTGCGGTCTGGGCCAGGGCCGCGGCCGTGGCGAGCGAGAGAACGGCGGCGCCAATGGCGTTGCGACGGAATTGGGGGGTCATGAATGAAAACTCGTTGAATCGATGAACGACCGCCAGCCGCCCGTGCGCGACGGGCGGCGGCGAATCGGAAACAGGAAATTCAGCGAGCCGGAGGCGGGCCGCGCGCCTCGAACGGCGCGAGCCAGCGCACGACGACCTGGCCCTGCAGGTAGGCGAAGCTCGCCGCGGGCAGCTGCATCGGCAGCAGCACCAGCGGCACGCCCAGGGCGCCGGAGCCGTGCGCGAGCCGGTCGTACAGCCGGCACTCGGCATCGGTGCGATCGCCGAACAGGGCATGCAGCCAGCCGTGCCGGGCGGCGGGAGCATGCGCCTGCGCTTCATGCACGCCCTGCGTCGCGCCGGCGGCCATGGCCGTGCGCCGGGCCTCCACGGTCCGGGTCCAGTCGCCCGGCACGTGCAGCGTGGCATGCACGAGCCCGAGGGTCGACGCCGCCCACACCGCAAGCAGCAGCGTGAGAACGACGGCGCGCGACAGCCTCGAATGCTTCATCAGAAGTGCGTGGTCATGCTCATGTAGACGCTGCGCCGCGTGCCGTATTGCGGCGCGCCCACGCCGACGCCGGTGCCGTCGCGCAGCAGGTAGCTCTTGTCGAACAGGTTCAGGATCGCGACGCGGCCGACCACGTCGCTGCCCGAGGCGTACTTCCAGGTGTGGGCGTAGGCGGCGTTGACCACCGTGTAGTTCGGCAGCGCGGCGCTGTTGGGCGCGCCGCCGTCGGGCGTGCGGCGCAGGCCGCTGCCGAAGATCACGTCGCCGCTGATCTGGTCGTCGCCGAAGCGGTAGCTGGCGCCGGCCGAGGCCGTCCAGGTCTGGTCATGGTCCAGGTACACATCGTGGTTGGCGATGTAGCCCAGCTCGTCGGCGCCGAACAGCGACTGGCTCGACACGATGTTCCTGCCCATCGCCTTCTGGTGGGCCAGGTTCGCGTAGGCCGACCAGTGCTCGTCGTTGTAGCGCGCCGACAGCTCCACGCCGCGCGCGAAGCCGTCGGCGTAGTTGAACGGCGACAGGATCAGCGCCTGGCCGAACTGGCCTTCGTCGACCAGGTTCGTGATGTTCTTGTAGTAGACGTCGGCCGACAGCGACAGGTTCGGGCTCAGCTTGTGGTCCACGCCCAGGTCGAAGTAGTGGGTGCGCTCGGCCTTCACCGGGTCGGAAACGGCGATCTCGGGTTGGTTGGTGGTGCCCGCGTAGAGATTGATGCTCTGCTGCGACGCCAGCTCCTGCGGCGGCGGCGTGAAGTAGCGCGCGTAACCCGCGTGCAGCGCCGTGTCGTCCGACAGCTTGTACGCGAGGTTCAGCCGCGGGCTCCACTGGTGCTCCTTGGTGAAGGCATCGACGCTGTCGTAGCGCAGGCCGTAGTTGAGCGTGAGCTTCGGGTCGATGCGCCACTCGTCCTGCAGATAGAGGCTGGCGAGCTGGCCGACCTTGCCGGAGTCGTCGTTGATCAGCAGCGGCGTGTCGCCGGCCTGCGCGCCGCTGTCGTCGACCGGGAACACGTTCACCGCATTGATGCTGCGCGTGGTCTGCCGCGTGTAGGCGCCGCCGAAGCGCAGCGTGTGCGCGCTGCCGAGCTTGTACGAGGCATCGGCCTGGAGGCCGTTGGACGAATTCGAGCGCAGGGTGTCCGAGGCCACGCCGTTGTAGACCAGGTCGCCCACCGGGTCGGGCAGGTAGTGCAGGTTCGAGTACTGGTGGAAGGCCGAGACCTGGAAGTCGAGCGCGCCGAGCGTCTTCTGGAACGACAGCGCGACGAAGCGCGTGGCCTCGGTCTGCCGCTCGCGCACGTCGGACGACGGCAGCGCATTGAAGCCC
Organism: Variovorax sp. 20P10.2.4; assembly: GCF_058244205.1. Taxonomy (NCBI): domain Bacteria; kingdom Pseudomonadati; phylum Pseudomonadota; class Betaproteobacteria; order Burkholderiales; family Comamonadaceae; genus Variovorax; species Variovorax sp. 20P10.2.4. The sequence continues at coordinate 680 of NZ_JBZAYE010000470.1, read as the reverse complement.
GAGCCCAGGTCGCTGAAGCCGGCGAGCGAGAAGGCCGGGGCCTGGCCGGGATTGGTCGGGATCTGGAACTTGCCGTTGTAGGTGCCGAACATCAGGCCCAGCCGCGTGTCAGCGTCGAGGTAGTACGACAAGGTGCCGAAGGTCTTGCCCTGGCGCGTGCGGTCGTTCTGCGCGTTCAGCGTGGGCTGGGGGTTCTCGATGCCGCTGGTGTTGGACACCAGGCTGCCCGACAGGTAGTAGCTCAGGTTGCCCGTGGTGCCGTAGAACGACGCGTTCTCCTCCAGCGTGTTGTGGCTGCCGAAGGTGAAGCCGAGCGAGCCGCCGGGCTTGCCGAGGCCCTGTTTGGTCTGGATGTCGACGATGCCGGCGGTGCGCAGGCCGTACTGCGCGGGCAAGGCGCCGGTGAGGAAATCGACCGAGTCGATGTAGCGCGTGTCGAGCGACTGGCCGAAGCCCGAGATGCCCTCGGGCAGCTGCACGCCGTTGACGCGGTACTGCACGTTGCCGTGGTCGTCGCGCACGTGCAGCGAGCCCGAGGCCTTGGAATCCTTGGCGACGCCCGGCAGGGTCAGCAGCACGTCGTCCAGCGGCGTGGCGTCGCCCTTGCCGAGCGCGTCGATGGCCGAGCGGTCGATGCGGTAGACCGTGGCGCCGACCGCGGGCGACAGCTCCATGCGCGC
>NZ_JBZAYE010000047.1:0-24097 GCF_058244205.1 Variovorax sp. 20P10.2.4 | reverse complement strand
ATCACGGCGAGCACGCCCGGCAACGCGAGCGCCGCCGAAGCGTCGACCGAGGCGATGCGCGCATGAGGGTAGGGAGAACGCAGGAAGACCAGGTGGGACTGGCTCGGCAGGGACACATCGTCCGTGTAGCGGCCGGCGCCTGAAAGAAGACTCTGGTCTTCGAGCCGGCGCACGGCCTGGCCGCTGCCGAAACGCATGGGATTGGGGTCTGTGGTCAACGTGGTCCTCTTGTACCGGGCCCGCGCACAACGCTGGCGCGCGGAGACCGTCATGGGGTGCTTCTTCGAAGGAAGCTCCGCACTATATGTGAGCTGGAGCAAACGTGTGCGCCTTTGGACGAGTGCATTGGGAGGGCACCAGAAAGGGGCATGCCCGAGGGGCCCGCGTCGGAGCCGGCGTTGGGTTTTCGCCTCTGATACGAAGATGCGCCCCGCAAGCCGTGTATACCTATGGCCATGCGACAACTGCCCTGGCTCGAACCCGGCGATGCCCTGCCCGACCCCTCGACGGCGTGGGGGATCGCCGATCCCGTGCCCGGGCTGCTGGCGGCCGGCGGCTCGCTCGACGTCGATACTCTCTTGCGCGCCTACGGCCGCTGCGTCTTCCCCTGGTTCAGCGAGGACCAGCCGATCCTGTGGTGGAGCCCCGATCCGCGCATGGTGCTGCAGGTGGCCGATTTCCGGCTCCACCGCTCGCTGCGCAAGACGCTGGCGCGCTTCGCGCAGGCGCCGGGCTGCGAGATCCGCATCGACCACGACTTCGGGGCCGTCATCCGGGCCTGCTCGGGCTCGGCCCGCCCGGGCCAGTCGGGCACCTGGATCGTGCCGGACATGGTCGCCGCCTATACCGAATTGCACCGGGCCGGCCACGCCCACAGCGTCGAGACCTGGATCGACGGCGAACTCGCGGGCGGCCTGTACTGCGTGGCGATCGGCGGCGCGGTGTTCGGCGAGTCGATGTTCACGCGCCGCCCCGACGCCTCGAAGACCGCGCTGGCGGCGCTGGTGTGCCTGTGCCGGCGCTTCGGCGTGCGAATGATCGACTGCCAGCAGAACACGGCCCACCTCGCGAGCCTGGGCGCGCACGAAATGCCGCGCGCGCGCTTCGTCGAACACGTGGCCCGGGCTCGGGAAGCGACGGGGCCCGCCTGGCGTTTCGAGCCCGTATACTGGTCCGAACTCCTGTCTGCGCGACCCTCTCACCCGACGTGACGCACCTCAAGGATCTCCCGCTCCACACGCTGCAGTTCTACGCGACCGCGCCCTATCCCTGCAGCTACCTGCCGGACCGCCAGGCCCGCTCGCAGGTGGCCACTCCCAGCCACCTGATCCACAACGACGCGTACTCGGACCTGGTGCTCAGCGGCTTCCGGCGCAGCGGCATGTTCACCTACCGCCCGTACTGCGACGGCTGCCGCGCCTGCGTACCGCTGCGGGTGCTGGCCAATGCCTTCAAGCCCTCGCGCAGCCAGCGCCGTGCCGCCAAGCAGCACGCCGACCTGCAGGCCCGCGTGCTCAAGCTGTGCTTCGTGCCCGAGCACTACCAGCTCTACCTGCGCTACCAGAACGGCCGCCACGCGGGCGGCGGCATGGACCACGACAGCATCGACCAGTACACCCAGTTCCTGCTGCAGAGCCGCGTGAACTCGCGGCTGGTCGAGTTCCGCGAGACCCTGCCCGACGGCAGCGCGGGCGCGCTCAAGATGGTGTCGATCCTCGACGTGCTCAACGACGGCATCTCGGCCGTCTACACCTTCTACGAGCCCGAGGACGGCATGGCCTACGGCACCTACAGCGTGCTCTGGCAGATCGAGCAGGCGCGCAAGCTCGGCCTGCCCCACGTCTACCTGGGCTACTGGATCGAACACAGCCCGAAGATGAACTACAAGGCGCGGTTCGCGCCCCACGAATTGCTGATCGACGGCCGCTGGCAGCGCGCCAGCGATTTCACAAGATAAAATGGCGCCCGGTCTTCACCGCACAGCGCCATGAGAAAAAACCATTCAGACATTCCGGCCACCCCCGTCATCCAGGTCATCGAACGCATGTTCGCGCTGATCGACGTGCTGGCCTCGCGCGAAGAAGCCATTTCCCTGAAGGAAATCAGCGAAAAGACGGGGCTTCATCCCTCCACCACCCACCGCATCCTCAACGACCTCGCGGTCGGCCGCTTCGTCGACCGTCCCGAGGCCGGCAGCTACCGGCTCGGCATGCGCCTGCTGGAGCTCGGCAACCTCGTCAAGGGCCGGCTCAACGTGCGCGACGCCGCGCTGGGCCCGATGCGCGAACTGCACAAGCTCACGCAGCAGCCGGTCAACCTCAGCATGCGCCAGGGCGACGAGATCGTGTACATCGAGCGCTCCTACAGCGAGCGCTCGGGCATGCAGGTGGTGCGCGCCATCGGCGGCCGTGCCGCGCTGCACCTCACTTCCACCGGCAAGCTGTTCCTGGCCGCGGACGATCCGCAGCGGGTGCGCAGCTACGCCACCCGCACCGGGCTGGCCGGCCACACGCGCAACAGCATCACGCAGCTGCCGGCGCTCGAGCGCGAGCTGTCGAAGGCGCGCCAGTACGGCATCGCGCGCGACAACGAAGAACTGGAGCTGGGCGTGCGCTGCATGGCCGCCGGCATCTACGACGACCAGGGCAAGCTGGTCGCGGGGCTGTCGATCTCGGCGCCGGCCGACCGGCTCGACGAAGGCTGGCTGCCCAAGCTTCAGGCAACGGCGAACGAAATCTCGGAGGCGCTGGGCTTCAAGCAGGGCGTGGCACCCGCTGCCGGGGCCGTGGCGGCCGCTTCGGGGTCGCCGGGCGGCCCATCCCCCTCCGTGGGGGCTTGAGCGCGCCTGGGCGCGTTTCAGGCCCTTGCGGCGACCCTCAGGGGTCGAAGCTCTTCCCCCGCACCATGAAAAAAGCCGGCAACCGCCGGCTTTCGTCTTTGGGCAGGCTCGCTCAGCCCGCGATCTGATACGTCACGGCGCGCGAGGCGGCCGGCGAACCCGGCACGGCATGCGTGGCCTCGACCCAGCGGCGCACGCGCTCGGCGTCGGCGATGCGGCTGAACTTGCCGGCCGAATCGAGGAACACCATGATCAGCTTGCGGCCCGCGACCCGGGCCTGCATCACCAGGCATTGGCCGGCTTCGGAGATGTAGCCGGTCTTCTGCACGCCGATGTCCCAGTCGGGGCTCTTCACGAGGCGGTTGGTGGTGTTGAACTGCAAGGTGCGGCGGCCGACCTCGACCTGGTACTCGGGCGAGGTGGACAGCGAACGCACGGTGGCGTCGGCGTAGGCGGCGTTCACGAGCAGCGCCAGGTCTTGTGCGCTCGACTGGTTGCGGCTCGACAGGCCGGTGGGCTCGACGTAGCGCGTGTCCTTCATGCCGAGCATGCGCGCCTTGGCGTTCATGATGCTCACGAAGGTGCTCAGGCCGCCGGGATAGGTGCGGCCCAGCGCGTGGGCGGCGCGGTTCTCGCTCGACATCAGCGCCAGGTGCAACAGTTCGCCGCGCGTGAGCGTGGTGCCGACCGTCAGGCGCGAGCTGCTGCGCTTCTCGGTGTCGACGTCGTCCTGGGTGATGGTGATGAGCTCTTCGTTCGGCAGCTTGGCCTCGCTGATCAGCAGGCCGGTCATGAGCTTGGTGAGCGAGGCGATCGGCAGCACGGCGTGGTCGTTCTTGCTGAACAGCACCTCGTGCGTGTCCTGGTCGACCACCAGCGCGACGCTCGACTTGAGTTCGAGCGCGTCGTCGGTGGTGTGCAGGCCGGCCATCTGGCCGAAGGACTGGCGCGGCGGCGCCTCGACACGGACCACCGAGCGGCGCTGCACGGCCACCACGGTCTTGCCGTTCTTCTTTTGCAGGGTGGCCACCACGTTGCGGCCACCACGGACCACCTTGTCGGCCTTGTCGTCGCGCTCGGCACGGCCACCACGCTTGGCGACCTTGGACGACGCGGCATTGCGCTTCACCTCGACCGGCGCGGCGCCGCGGGCTTTCTTCGAGACGGCCGCCGTCTTGGCAGGGGCCGCCTTCTCTTTCTTGGCGGCTTGGGCGCCGGACAACAAAAAAGCCGTCGCGCAGAACGCGACGGCGAGGGTGCGAAGGCTTGAAACGCGGTGGAGACGGGCTTCGGGCATGTACAAAATCTCCAGCGGCAGGAATAAGGACCGCAGTGTATCGAAATCAAAAAAGGCACGCAATATCAGCTACTTGCATCCTTTTCTTCATTCGAATACCAAGGATCGCCCGAAAACCTAACCTTGTGCCGCCACTCTCTCAGCTTGGCTCTGTAACTTGTTGAGCGCACTCAAATAAGCCTTTGCTGACGCCACCACGATGTCGGGATCCGCCCCGACGCCGTTGACCACCCGCCCTGCGTTTTGTAACCGGACTGTAACTTCTCCCTGGCTTTCCGTCGAGCCACTGATGGCATTGACCGAGTAAAGCACCATCTCGGCGCCGCTCTTCACGTGCGACTCGATGGCCTTCAGGGAAGCATCGACCGGGCCATTGCCGTCCGACTCGCCCGTGACTTCCTTGCCATGGACGGTGAAGACGATCTTCGCCTGGGGGCGTTCACCGGTTTCGCTGTGCTGCGCGAGAGAAACGAAAGCAAACTGTTCGCCAACGTTCGCACCCTCCTCCGCGCTGACAAGCGCGAGGATGTCCTCGTCGAAAATTTCGGACTTGCGGTCGGCCAGCTCCTTGAAGCGCAGGAAGGCGGCGTTGATCTCGCCCTCGCTCTCCATGGCCACGCCCAGCTCCTGCAGCCGCTGCTTGAAGGCGTTGCGGCCGCTGAGCTTGCCCAGCACGATCTTGTTGGCGGCCCAGCCCACGTCCTCGGCCCGCATGATCTCGTAGGTGTCGCGCGCCTTGAGCACGCCGTCCTGGTGGATGCCCGAGGCATGCGCGAAGGCATTGGCGCCCACCACCGCCTTGTTGGGCTGCACCACGAAGCCGGTGGTCTGGCTGACCATGCGGCTCGCGGCCACGATGTGCTGGGTGTCGATGTTCAGCGTGAGGCCGAAGTAGTCCTTGCGGGTCTTCACGGCCATCACCACCTCTTCGAGCGAGCAGTTGCCCGCGCGCTCGCCGAGGCCGTTGATGGTGCACTCGATCTGGCGCGCGCCACCGATCTTCACGCCGGCCAGCGAATTCGCCACCGCCATGCCGAGGTCGTTGTGGCAGTGCACCGACCAGATCGCCTTGTCGCTGTTGGGAATGCGCTCGCGCAGCGTCTTGATGAAGTTGCCGTAGAGCTCGGGGATCGCATAGCCCACGGTGTCGGGCACGTTGATCGTGGTCGCGCCCTCGGCGATCACGGTCTCGATCACGCGGCACAGGAAGTCGGGATCGCTGCGGTAGCCGTCCTCGGGGCTGAATTCCACGTCGCCCACCTGGTTGCGCGCGAAGCGCACCGCGAGTCGGGCCTGCTCGTACACCTCGTCTGGCGACATGCGCAGCTTCTTCTCCATGTGCAGCGGCGAGGTCGCGATGAAGGTATGGATGCGGCCGCGCGCCGCGCCCTTCAGCGCCTCGGCGGCGCGCGCGATGTCGCGGTCGTTGGCGCGCGACAGGCCGCACACCGTCGATTCCTTGATCGCGTTGGCGATCGCCTTGACCGCCTCGAAGTCGCCGTTCGAGCTGGCCGGGAAGCCGGCCTCGATGACGTCGACCCGCAGCCGCTCGAGCTGCTTGGCGATGCGCAACTTCTCGTCGCGCGTCATCGAGGCGCCGGGCGACTGCTCGCCGTCGCGCAAGGTGGTGTCGAAAATTATGAGTTGGTCGGTCATCGTGGTTCTCCTTCGTTTCTGGCCACCTGGCGCTTCGGTCGGATCGAGGCTCAGACGGTCGCGGTCTCCGATTGTGCGCTGTGCGCGCCATTGCCCCTGGCGCGCTCCACGCCCGAGACGATCGCCTTCAGCGAGGCGGCGATGGTGTCCTCGTCGATGCCCACGCCGAACAGCGTGCGCGACTCGTCCACGCGCAGCTCCAGGTAGGCCACGGCCTTGGCGTCGGCACCGGCGCCGATCGCATGCTGGTGGTAGTCGATGACACGCACCGCATGGCCCGTCGCGGCGCTCAGCGCGTGCGTGAAGGCATCGATGGGACCGTTGCCGCGGCCCTCGATGGCCACGGTCTCGCCGTTCCAGGCCAGGTCGCCGCGCAGAAGCACCGAGGCGTTGGCGCCGTCCTTGCCCTCCTCCTGCAGCACGCGGTGCTGGAGCGCCTGCACCGACTCGATGCCGTACTCGCGCACGAAGAGCTGCCAGAGATCCGCTGCCGTGAGTTCCTTGCCCGCGACGTCCATCACGCGCTGCACCGTCTGGCTGAATTCCATCTGCAGGCGGCGCGGCATCTCGATGCCGTACTCGCTCTCGAGCAGGTAGGCGATGCCGCCCTTGCCCGACTGGCTGTTGACGCGGATCACGGCCTCGTAGCTGCGGCCGACGTCCTTCGGATCGATCGGGAGGTAGGGCATGTCCCAGATGTCGCCGTCCTTGCGCGCGGAGAAGGCCTTCTTGATCGCGTCCTGGTGCGAGCCCGAGAACGAGGTGTAGACCAGGTCGCCCACGTACGGGTGGCGCGGATGCACGGGAATCTGGTTGCAGTGCTCGACCGTGGCGCGGATCTCGTCGATGTTCGAGAAGTCGAGTTCGGGCGAGACGCCCTGCGTGTAGAGGTTGAGCGCCACATTGACGAGGTCGAGGTTGCCGGTGCGCTCGCCGTTGCCGAACAGGCAGCCTTCGATACGGTCGGCGCCGGCCATCAACGCGAACTCGCCGGCGGCGGTGCCGGTGCCGCGGTCGTTGTGCGGATGCACCGAGAGCACGATCGCATCGCGGCGTTCGAGGTTGCGATGCATCCACTCGATCATGTCGGCAAAGATGTTCGGCGTGGAATGCTCGACCGTCGACGGCAGGTTGACGATGCACTTGCGCTCGGGCGTCGGCGCCCAGACCGCGGTGACCGCGTCGACCACGCGCTTGGAGAACGCGAGGTCGGTGCCCGAGAACATCTCGGGCGAGTACTGGAAGGTCCAGCGCGTATTGGGCTGCTTCGCGGCCATCTCGTTGAACATGCGCGCATGCGAGGCGGCGAGCTCGACGATGCCGTCCTCGTCCATGCCGAGCACCACGCGGCGCATCACGGGCGCCACGGCGTTGTAGAGATGGACGATGGCGCGCGGCGCGCCCTGCAAGGCCTCGAAGGTGCGGGCGATCAGGTGGTCGCGCGCCTGCGTCAGCACCTGGATCGTCACGTCGTCGGGAATGCGGTCTTCCTCGATGAGCTTGCGCACGAAGTCGAACTCGACCTGCGACGCGGAGGGAAAGCCGACCTCGATCTCCTTGAAGCCGATGGCCACGAGGGTCTCGAACATGCGCATCTTGCGCGTGATGTCCATCGGCTCGACCAGGGCCTGGTTGCCGTCACGCAGATCGGTCGACAGCCAGATCGGCGCCTTGGTCAGCACGGCGTCGGGCCAGGTGCGGTCCTTGAGACCGATGGGCGCGAACGCACGGTATTTGGCTTGAGGTTGCTTCAACATGTCGATTTCTCTGCTGTGATGGTTGGTGATCAACCAGCAACCCCAAAAACAAACGGCCCGTTGCTGGTGCGAACGGGCCGTGGTGATGGATTTGCGCGTGCGCTACCGTCTCCGCCCGTGAGGGAGAGCTAGTAGGGCCAGCAGCGAAATCATCTTCGTCATGAGGGTTGCGAATTTAGCACAGGCTTCGAGACTTTGTGAAGACGGTGCCGCAATGCCTGTCTCAGTTGTGCAAACCGCGCTCGTCGGGTTCCTCGGTCGAGGTGCTGATCACGCTAGTCTGCTGCCCCTTGGCCTTGCGCCATGCATAGACCACGTAGCCGCTCAGGCCGTAGACCACGAACAGGCCGAACAGCACCGTCGGCGGATGGATGTTGATGACCGCGATGCCGAGCGCGATCAGCACGATCACGGCGAAGGGCACGCTCTTCTTCATCTGCACGTCCTTGAAGCTGTAGAACGGCGCGTTGGTCACCATCGTGAGGCCCGCATAGAGCGTGAAGGCGAAGGTGATCCAGGTGATCTGCGTCCACGAGAGGTAGAGCACCTCGCCACCGCGCTTGCCCCATTCGGTCATGAGCCAGATGAAGCCGGCCACCAGCGCCGCCGCCGCGGGCGACGGCAGGCCCTGGAACCAGCGCTTGTCGACCACGCCGGTGTTGACGTTGAAGCGCGCGAGCCGCAGCGCCGCGCAGGCGCAATAGACGAAGGCCGCGATCCAGCCCCAGCGGCCCAGGCCCTTGAGCGACCACTCGTAGGCGATCAGCGCGGGCGCGGCGCCGAACGAGACCATGTCGGACAGCGAGTCCATCTGCTCACCGAACGCGCTCTGCGTGTTGGTCATGCGCGCCACGCGGCCATCGAGGCTGTCGAGCACCATGGCCGCGAAGACGCCCAGCGCGGCGAGGTCGAAGCGCGCGTTCATCGCCATCACGACCGAATAGAAGCCGCCGAACAGCGCGGCCAGCGTGAACAGGTTCGGCAGGACGTAGATGCCCTTTCGCCGCTTGCGCGGTTGGACCTCGTCGGGGACGGTGTCGTCATGCATTGGATAGGTCTCCGTCCCTCATGGGCATTGTCGGTTCAGCTATCTCTTCGATAGCAATTCGGTCACTGGATCGCATCCCCGGGAGTGTAGTTCAGGGGCACGCCCTCCCCTCCAAGCAAAAGGGCCACCGCGAGGGTGGCCCTTGGGGGGAATCGGGCGCCGGAGCGCCCTGCTCGCCTGGAGATCAGTTGCGGGTCTGGTCGACCAGCTTGTTCTTCTTGATCCAGGGCATCATCGCGCGCAGCTTTTCGCCGACGACTTCGATCTGGTGCTCTGCACCCAGGCGACGGCGGCTGATCAGCGTGGGCTGGCCGGCAGCGGCTTCGAGCACGAAGCTCTTGGCGTATTCGCCGGTCTGGATGTCCTTGAGCACCTGCTTCATGATCTTCTTGGTCTCGTCGGTCACGATGCGCGGGCCCGTGACGTACTCGCCGTATTCGGCGTTGTTCGAGATCGAGTAGTTCATGTTGGCGATGCCGCCTTCATAGATCAGGTCGACGATCAGCTTCAGTTCGTGCAGGCATTCGAAGTACGCCATTTCGGGCGCGTAGCCGGCTTCCACCAGCGTTTCGAAACCGGCCTTGATCAGCTCGACCGTGCCGCCGCACAGAACCGCTTGTTCGCCGAACAGGTCGGTCTCGGTTTCTTCGCGGAAGTTGGTCTCGATGATGCCGGCCTTGCCGCCGCCGTTGGCGGTGGCGTAGCTCAGCGCGAGGTCACGCGCCTTGCCGGTCTTGTCCTGGTGCACGGCCACGAGGTGGGGCACGCCGCCGCCTTGGGTGTAGGTGCTGCGCACGGTGTGGCCCGGGGCCTTGGGAGCGACCATCCACACGTCGAGGTCGGCGCGCGGCTGCACGAAGCCATAGTGCACGTTGAAGCCGTGCGCGAAGACCAGCGAGGCGCCTTCCTTGATGTTCGGCGCCACGTCGTTCTTGTAGACGTTAGCGATCTGCTCGTCGGGCAGCAGGATCATGACGACGTCGGCGGACTTCACGGCATCGGCCACTTCGGCGACCTGCAGGCCGGCCTTGCCGACCTTGTCCCACGAAGCGCCGCCCTTGCGCAGGCCGACCACGACCTTGACGCCGCTGTCGTTGAGGTTCTGCGCGTGCGCGTGGCCTTGCGAGCCGTAGCCGATGATGGCCACCGTCTTGCCCTTGATCAGGCTCAGGTCCGCGTCCTTGTCGTAATAAACCTTCATGATGTTCTCCAGATAGATATGCGAGTTGCAGTGTGTTGTGCCGTTCGTCCTGAGCCTGTCGAAGGGCTCAATGCAGTCCCCGCTCGCGCGGGGGCTTCGACAAGCTCGGCCCGAACGGGCAGCGACCGAGCTCCGTTTTCATCGGGTCAGACCCGCAGGATGCGTTCGCCGCGGCCGATGCCGCTGGCGCCGGTGCGCACGGTCTCGAGGATGGCGCTGCGATCGATCGCCTCGAGGAAGGCGTCGTTCTTGCCATGGTCGCCGGTGAGCTCGATGGTGTAGCTCTTGTCGGTGACGTCGATGATGCGGCCGCGGAAGATCTCGGCCATGCGCATCATCTCCTCGCGCTCCTTGCCGACCGCGCGCACCTTCACCATCATGAGCTCGCGCTCGGTGTAGGCGCCTTCGGTCAGGTCGACCACCTTGACCACCTCGATCAGGCGGTTCAGGTGCTTGGTGATCTGCTCGATCACGTCGTCGGAACCGGCGGTGACGATGGTCATGCGCGACAGGCTCGCATCCTCGGTGGGCGCGACGGTCAGCGACTCGATGTTGTAGCCACGGGCCGAGAACAGGCCCACCACGCGGGAAAGAGCACCGGGCTCGTTTTCCAGCAGAACGGCAATGATGTGTTTCATGTGTGCGTGACTCCTCTTTTCGCCAGCGCGGAAGCTTTCGCTTTCGCCGCCCTCCCCCGCGCACGGTAATGCGCGGGCTCGGCGGGCAATAGATTCGTCAGTGAAAGGTTGAGAACGAACGGTCGAAAACAGGCCGAGGGATCAGAGATCCTCGGACCCCAGCAGCATCTCGGTGATGCCCATTCCGGCCTTGACCATCGGGAACACGTTCTCGGTGGGGTCGGTACGGAAATCCATGAACACTGTGCGGTCCTTGAGCTTGCGTGCCTCGCGCAGCGCGGGCTCCACGTCCTGCGGACGCTCGATCAGCATGCCGACGTGGCCATAGGCCTCGGCGAGCTTCACGAAGTTGGGCAGCGCATCCATGTAGCTGTGGCTGTAGCGGCCGGAGTACTCGATCTCCTGCCACTGGCGCACCATGCCCAGGTAGCGGTTGTTCAGCGAGCAGATCTTGATCGGCGTGTTGTACTGCAGGCAGGTCGACAGCTCCTGGATGCACATCTGCACCGAGCCTTCGCCCGTGATGGTGAAGACTTCCGACTCCGGCTTCGCGAGCTTGATGCCCATGGCGTAGGGAATGCCCACACCCATGGTGCCCAGGCCGCCGGAGTTGATCCAGCGGCGCGGCTCGTCGAAGCGGTAGTACTGCGCGGCCCACATCTGGTGCTGGCCGACGTCGGACGTGATGTACGCATCGGCGTCCTTGGTCATGTTCCACAGCGTCTCGACGACGAACTGCGGCTTGATCACGTCCTTGTTGCCACGGTCGTACTTGAGGCAGTCGCGCGAGCGCCAGCCTTCGATGGTGGTCCACCAGTTGGCGAGCGCGCCGGCATCGGGCTTGGTCGTGCTCTCGCGGATCATCGAGATCAGCTCGGTGAGCACGTCCTTGACGTCGCCCACGATCGGGATGTCGACCTTCACGCGCTTGGAGATGCTCGACGGGTCGATGTCGACGTGGATGATCTTGCGTTCGTTCTGCGCGAAGTGCTTGGGGTTGCCGATCACGCGGTCGTCGAAGCGCGCGCCCACGGCCAGCAGCACGTCGCAGTTCTGCATCGCGTTGTTGGCTTCGATGGTGCCGTGCATGCCCAGCATGCCGAGAAACTTGCGGTCGCTCGCCGGATAGGCGCCCAGGCCCATCAGCGTGTTGGTGACCGGGTAGCCGAGCATGTCGACCAGCGTGCGCAGCTCGTTGGTGGCATTGCCCAGCAGCACGCCGCCGCCGGTGTAGATGTAGGGGCGCTTGGCGTTGAGCAGCAGCTGCAGCGCCTTGCGGATCTGGCCGCCGTGGCCCTTGCGCACCGGGTTGTACGAGCGCATCTCGATCTTCTCGGGATAGCCGGCATAGGCCACCTTCTTGAACGAGACGTCCTTGGGCACGTCCACCACCACCGGGCCCGGACGGCCGCTGCGTGCGATATGGAAGGCCTTCTTCATCGTCATCGCCAGGTCCTTCGGATCCTTGACGAGGAAGTTGTGCTTGACGATCGGGCGCGTGATGCCGACGGTGTCGCATTCCTGGAAGGCATCCAGGCCGATCGCCGCCGTGGGGACCTGGCCCGAGATGATCACCATCGGGATCGAGTCCATGTAGGCCGTCGCGATGCCCGTGACCGCGTTCGTCAGGCCGGGGCCCGAGGTGACCAGCGCCACGCCCACCTCGCCGGTGGCGCGCGCATAGCCGTCGGCCGCATGGACCGCCGCCTGCTCGTGGCGCACCAGCACGTGCTGGATGGTGTCCTGCTTGTAGAACGCGTCGTAGATGTAGAGAACCGCGCCACCGGGGTAGCCCCAGATGTACTGGACGCCTTCGGCCTGCAGTGCCTTGACCAGCACTTCGGCGCCCATGAGTTCTTGCGTGTGATTGCCGGCGCCGGAGGACGCGGCTGCTGCGGAAGCGAGTTCCGCCTTCGAGATTTCCATGATCAACCTTTGGAGTTTTTTCGGGAACGAAAAACCTTGGGTGCCCCTTGCCAACCCTTGTGGGGCCGCGCCAGGACTTGAGGCCAAAGCCATGAGCGGACTGATTGTTCCGCCGGACCGTGACCCGTTTGCCTTTTGACTTGCGACCGCGATTATGACACCGACGCGGCGTTCCGCCGAGCCCGTATCGCCCCGCAACACGATTCGTCAGGAGCGGCGGGCATAATTCGCGGCCAACAACGAGGCATTCCCGCCCGACATCCATTCCCACGCGGCGCCCGGCGCCCCTCTCACGCTTGGCCACCGAACAAGAACTCTCCGATTTCCTGAAAAGCGTCGAACGCCGCGCTTTCAAGCGGTCGGTCTATCACGTGCGAGACGAGGAAGCGGCGCTCGACATCGTGCAGGACAGCATGATGAAGCTGGCCCAGCACTACGGCGACAAGCCGGCCGCCGAGTTGCCGATGCTGTTCCAGCGCATCCTGTCGAACTGCACGCTCGACTGGTTCCGCCGCCAGAAGACCCGCCGCGCCCTGTTCTCGAACCTCAGCGATTTCGAGGCCACCGACGACGACGGCGATTTCGACCTGCTCGAGAACTTCGCCTCGCCGACCGACTCCAGAGAAACCGAGAGCGCCGAGGACACCACGCGCCGGGCACAGGTCCTGCATGAGATCGAAGAACAGATCGCGGCATTGCCGGGCCGTCAACGCGAGGCTTTCCTGATGCGTTACTGGGAAGAAATGGACGTCGCAGAGACGGCCGCCGCAATGGGCTGCTCCGAGGGCAGCGTCAAAACCCACTGCTCGCGCGCCGTCCACGCTCTGAGCAAGGCGCTCAAAGCCAAGGGAATTTCGCTATGAATACTAAGGTTCCTATTTCTTCTGTCGCCGAAAACGAATTCGGTCAACGCGTGGCCGCGCGCCTGTCCGCCGGCAACCAGGCGTTGCCGCACGATATCGGCGAACGCCTGCGCGTGGCGCGCGCGCAAGCCGTGGCCCAGCGCAAGCAGGCCCCGCAGCTGCGCGCCGCGCCCGCCGTGGTGCAGGCGGGCAACACCGCCGCGTTGGGTGGCGGTGGTGGCTGGGGCTGGTGGACGCGCATCGGCACCGTGGTGCCGCTCGTGGCCCTGGTGGCCGGCCTGGTCACCATCAGCGTGATGCAGGACGAGGACCGCGCCAGCGAGCTGGCCGAGGTCGATTCCGCGTTGCTCACCGGCGACCTGCCGCCGGCGGCCTACACCGACCCGGGCTTCGCGCAGTTCCTCAAGTCCGACGGCGCCTCCGACTGACGAGGGCCTCAACCGCCCTCCCAGCCCCGCGCCCGGCTTCGCCGCTCCCGTCTGCCGCCTAGACCTTCCCGCCTGTCCGAAGCCTCCATCCGACCGATCATCCGAATGCCACGCCGCACCCTGCCCCCCGCGATTTCGCCCCGCTCCTCGCGCTCGTGGTCGCAAGGCGTGGCGGCTCGTCTCGCCGGGGCTGGCACCGTGGCCGCCGCGGCACTGGGACTGACGATCGCGGCCGCGCAGACCACGCCCGTTCGCTCGGAAGCCGTTCGCGCGGAGACGCCCAAGGCCGCGCCGACCGGCACCATGGCCGCGTCCGCCGCCGCCAAGCAGCCCACCCTCACCAAGCCGCTGTGGGCCGAGCTCACCGCCGAGCAGCAACAGGCTCTGCAGCCGCTGGCGCCGCACTGGAACACGCTCAACGTCGGCCAGAAGCGCAAGTGGCTCGCGCTGTCGCGCAACTACGCCTCGCTGCCGGCCGAGGACCAGATCACGCTGCGCAGCCGCATGATCGAGTGGGCCGCGCTCAGCAACCAGCAGCGCGTCCAGGCGCGCCTGAACTTCGCCGAGGTCAAGCGCGTGCCGGCCGACGAGCGCAAGGCCAAGTGGGAGCAGTACCAGGCGCTGAGCGAAGAGGAAAAGCGCAAGCTCGCCGAGCGTGCGCCGGCCAAGCCCAAGGGGGCAGCCATCCCGGTGCGGCCGGTGTCGTCCCAGAAGCTCGTGGCCGTGCCCACGGTCACGCCGCCCGGGCAGCACACACCTCGCATCCAGCTCGCGCCGCCGATGGCGCCCGCGACGCCGGCCATCGTGCCTGCCGCGGCCGTCGTCACGACCCCGCCGGCCGCATCCTCCGGCACGGCTGCGGCCACCGTCGCCCCGGTGACGCCCTCGGCCGCGGCCCCCGCTACCTTCACGCCCCAGCCGGTGCCGGCCGAAGCCCAGGTGCCGTCTCCGTACTCTTCATCGTCCGGCCCGTCGACTTCGGTATCCTCCACACCGTCTTCCACTTCTGCGGGGCGCACGCTCGAGCAACCCTCGGCCGCCCCCTGACCCAAGGTCTCGATGGTTTCCAGCTCTTCCGAGGTTTCGGAGTCGGATTCGCCTGCTTCGCTCGTCCCTCCTGCGTCTGACGTTTCTTCTTCCACGGCACAGGGCCCGGTTCCGGGACTCTGGCGCCGCATGGCCTGCTGGCTCTACGAAGGCATGCTGCTGTTCGCGGTGGTGTTCGTTTCGGGCTGGCTCTTCAGCACGCTGGGCCAGATGCGCGACGCCATGGATTCGCGGCGCCACCTGTTCCAGGGCTTCCTCTTCGTGGTGTTCGGCGTCTATTTCGTCTGGTTCTGGGCCAAGGGCCAGACGCTGGCGATGAAGACCTGGAACATCCGCATCGTCGACACGCACGGCCACCCGGTCAGCCAGCGCCGCGCGCTCGCGCGCTACCTGCTGAGCTGGATCTGGTTCCTGCCGCCGCTCGCCGCCGTCGCGCCCTTCAAGCTGTCGGGCCCCGAAGTCACGGTGCTCGTCTTCGGCTGGGTGGCCATCTGGGCCCTGCTGGCACGCTTCCATCCGCAACGCCAGTTCTGGCATGACGCCTGGGCCGGCACCCGGCTCATTACCTCCAAGCCCATGAGCCGCCGATGAGCGCCCTGCCCGAACTTCCCGATCCCGCCGTCAATCCGCAGAAGGCCCGCAAGGGCTTCGATCGCGTCTGGCACGCCACGCTGATCTCGCTGCACGGCCTGCGTGCCGGCTGGGGCGAGCCGGCCTTCCGGCAGGAGGCCATCCTGTCGATGGTCATGATCCCCGCCGCCTTCTGGCTCGGCCGCAGCTGGGTCGAGATCGCCCTGCTCGCGGGCAGCGCGGTGCTGGTGATGATCGTCGAGTTGCTCAACACGGCGGTGGAAGCGGCCATCGACCGCATCGGCCCCGAATGGCACGACCTCTCCAAGCGCGCCAAGGACATGGGCAGCGCCGCGGTGCTGCTGTCGCTCTCGCTGTGCACCTGCATCTGGGCCGCCGCCCTGTGGACACGCTTCGTGTCATGAGCGGGCCCGCCACGCGAGGCATGATCGGGGGATGACCCCTGAATTTTCGATTTGCGTGTATTGCGGCTCGCGCCCCGGCGAGCGTCCCGAGTTCACAGAAGCCGCCGCGGCGGTCGGCCGCTGGATCGGCCAGCAGCGCGGCCAGCTGGTCTACGGCGGCGGCCGCACCGGCCTGATGGGCACGGTGGCCGAGGCCACGCGCGCCGCGGGCGGACGCGTGGTCGGCATCATCCCCAAGGCACTGGTCGACAAGGAACTGGCCAACCCACTGTGCGACGAGCTGCACGTGGTCGACACCATGCACGAGCGCAAGGCGATGATGGGCGAGCGCGCCGACGCCTTCCTGGCCATGGCCGGCGGCATCGGCACCTTCGAGGAACTGTTCGAGATCTGGACCTGGCGCCAGCTCGGCTACCACGACAAGCCGGTCGGCATCCTCAACAGCGCCGGCTACTACGACAAGCTGCTCGACTTCCTCGACCAAAGCGTGCGCGACGGCCTGATGGGAGACTGGCAGATGAGCCTGGTGCGCACCGGCACCGAAGCCGAGCCGCTGCTCGCGGCGTTGCGTGCCGAGGTGCCGCGCCATCCGCGCGACGACCGGCTGGCCGAGAACCTCTGAACCTCTTTGTGAAAGGCCGGCGAGCGCCGGCCCCCGCGGCTCAGCTTAGACCGCGTTCTCGTTTTCTTCGCCGGTGCGGATGCGCACGATGCGCTCGACGGCCGTGACGAAGATCTTGCCGTCGCCGATCTTGCCGGTGCGCGCCGAGTTCACGATGGCCTCGATGCAGCGCTCGACGTCGCCCTCGTTAACGACGACCTCGACCTTCATCTTCGGCAGGAAGTCGACCACGTACTCGGCGCCGCGGTACAGCTCGGTGTGGCCCTTCTGGCGGCCGAAGCCCTTGACCTCGGTCACGGTGAGTCCGGTGACGCCCACTTCGGCCAGGGCCTCGCGTACGTCCTCGAGCTTGAAGGGTTTGACGATGGCGGTGATCTGCTTCATGGTTTGCGTGCTCCGGCGGTTTCGTTGAATTTGCTGGTGATAGGGTAACGCCAATCCTTGCCAAAACTGCGGTGCGTCACCCGGATGCCTACCGGCGCCTGGCGCCGCTTGTATTCGTTGATCTTGATGAGCCGTGCCACCCGCTCGACCACCGCGCGGTCGTAGCCCGCGGCGATGATCTCGTCGATGCCCTCGTCGTCCTGCATGTAGCGTGCCAGGATCGCGTCGAGGATGTCGTAGGGCGGCAGGCTGTCCTGGTCGGTCTGGTCAGGCCGCAGCTCGGCGCTCGGGGGCCGCGTGATGATGCGCTCGGGAATCGGCTCGGCGCCGGTGCCGTAGGGATCGTGGGCATTGCGCCATCGCGCGAGCGCGAACACGGTCGTCTTCAGCAGGTCCTTGATGACCGCGAAGCCGCCCGCCATGTCGCCGTAGAGCGTGCAGTAGCCGGTGGCCATCTCGCTCTTGTTGCCCGTGGTGAGAACGATCGAGCCGAACTTGTTCGACAACCCCATCAGCAACGTGCCGCGGATGCGGGCCTGGATGTTCTCTTCGGCCGTGTCCTCGGGCCGGCCCGCGAAATCGGGGGCCAGCGCCGCCTTGAACGACTCGAAGGTGTGCCGGATCGAGATCTCGTCGTAGCGCACGCCCAGGCGCCCCGCCATGTCGCGCGCGTCGATCCAGCTGATGTCGGCCGTGTAGGGCGAGGGCATCATCACCGCGCGCACCTTGTCCTTGCCGAGCGCATCGACCGCGATCGCGAGCACCAGCGCCGAATCGATGCCGCCCGACAGCCCGAGGATCGCGCCCGGAAAACCGTTCTTGCCGACGTAGTCGCGCACGCCGAGCACCAGCGCATCCCAGAGCTGGGCCTCGGCGTCGCGCGGCGCGGCGATGGGCTCGGGCAGGAAGCGCACGCCCTGCGACGGTGCACGCTCGAGCTCGGCCAGCACCAGCTTCTCCTCGAAGCCCGGCGCCTGCATGGCGAGCGCGCCGTCGGCCTGCAGCGCGAAGGAGGCGCCGTCGAACACCACCTCGTCCTGCCCGCCCACGAGGTGGGCATAGACCAGCGGCAGCCCCACGGCGCGCGCGCGATCGGCCATGCGCGCCACGCGCTCGCCCTCCTTGCCCACGTGGTAGGGCGAGGCATTGATGACGGCCAGCACCTCGGCGCCGGCGGCACGCGCCAGCTCGGCCGGCGCGTCGAACCAGGCGTCCTCGCAGATCAGCAGGCCCACCGACACGCCGCCGGCCTCGAACACGCAGGTGCCCTGCCCCGGCGCGAAGTAGCGGCGCTCGTCGAACACCTGGTAGTTGGGCAGCTCGCGCTTGGCGTAGGTCTGGAGGATGCGGCCTTCCTTGAGCACGCTGGCCGCGTTGTGGCGCAGTTGCACCGACACGGAGCGCCCGCGCAGGCTGCCGCCGCTCGGATGCCCCACCACCACGACCATGTCTTTGAGGTCGGCCAGAGCGGCGGCGATGCCTTTCACGGCATCATCGCAAGCTTCGGTGAAGGCGGGCCGCAGGAACAGGTCCTCGGCCGCATAGCCGGCGATCGAGAGTTCGGGCGTCAGCAGAAGGCGAGCGCCCTGGGCATGGGCCTCGCGCGCGGCCGCCACGATTTTTCGGGCATTGCCGGGGAGATCGCCCACCACGAAATTGAGTTGCGCGATGGCGAGCTTGAGCGTCATACGGAAGGAAGAAACAGGCTTGAACGATTATGTCATTCGGGTTGTCGCGTCGCCGTCGGACGTGAACCCGCAGGCCTGGAACGCGCTGCTCGCCGCGCAGGCCGAACCCTCGCCTTTCGTGCGCCACGAGTACCTGGCCGCGCTGCACGAGAGCGGCAGCGCCACGCCCGAGAGCGGCTGGACGGCCCAGTTCTTCACCCTCTGGCGCGGCGAAACGCTCGAGGCCGCCTGCCCGGTCTACGTCAAGGACCATTCCTATGGCGAGTACGTGTTCGACTGGGCCTGGGCCAACGCCTACCAGCAGCACGGCCTGGCCTACTACCCGAAGGCGACGGTCGCGGTGCCGTTCACGCCCGTGCCCGGCGCGCGGCTGCTCGCGCGCGACGCGGCCGGGCGCGCGCTGCTGGCCCAGGCGCTGGTGGCCTGGTGCAAGGAGAGCGAGCTCTCATCGCTGCACCTGCTGTTCGGTGCCGAGGCCGACATCGAGGCCTGCACCGAGGCCGGGCTGATGCTGCGGCACACGGTGCAGTTCCATTGGCAGAACCCGGCGCCCGGCTACGCGGACTTCGAGGCTTTCCTCGCGAGCCTCGCGCACGACAAGCGCAAGAAGATCCGCCAGGAGCGCCGCAAGGTCGCCGATGCCGGCGTGCGCTTCCGCTGGTCGCGCGGGGCCGACATCTCGCGCGCCGACTGGGACTTCTTCTACCGCTGCTACGCACGCACCTACCGCGAGCACGGCAACCCGCCCTACCTCACGCGCGACTTCTTCCATCGCATGGCCGACACGCTGCCCGAGGCCTGGCTGCTGTTCATCGCCGAGCGCGAAGGCAAGCCGATCGCCGCCAGCCTGATCGCGCTGGCCACCGACGAGAGCACCGGCAGCCCGCTCGTGGCCTACGGCCGCTACTGGGGCGCGGTCGAACGCGTCAACTGCCTGCACTTCGAGGCCTGCTACTACCAGCCGCTGGCCTGGTGCATCGCGCACGGCGTGCAGCGCTTCGAGGGCGGCGCGCAGGGCGAGCACAAGATGGCGCGAGCCCTGATGCCCGTGAAGACCACCAGCGCCCACTGGCTCGCGCATCCGGCCTTCGCCGATGCGGTCGAGCGCTTCCTCGAGCGCGAGGGCGAAGGCATCGAGAACTACATGGACCACCTGGGCGAACGCAGCCCGTTCAAGGCCGCCTGAGCGCAACGGCGGGTTCGCGTCAGGCCACGGCCAAACACGGCTGCTATAAACCCCGGCAGATCGCCAACAACAAGGGGAAAAGTCATGCCATTCGTCGGCCTGGGTCTGCACATCCTGATCGCGCTGTTCTTCGCGGTGCACGCGATGCGCCACGGCAAGCAGATGTACTGGCTCCTGATCCTGTTCAGCTTTCCGCTGCTGGGCAGCATCGTCTACTTCGTGGTCGAGTACCTGCCCGCCTCGCGCATGCAGCGCACCGCGGGCAAGGTCGCGAGCGCGGCCATCGGCTTCATCGATCCCGAGCGCGAATACCGCGCGGCCGAGCAGGCCTACGACCTCGCGCCCACGGCACAGAACAAGCTGCGCCTCGCCAAGGCCGCGCTCGACCGCGGCCAGGCCGGCGAGGCGGTCGGGCACTACCGCGACGCGCTCAAGGGCCCGCTGGCCTCCGATCCCGAGCTGCAGTTCGGCCTCGCGAGCGCGCTGCTGGCCGCGGACGGTCCCGGCGCGGGCAACGAAGCGATGCAGGCGCTGCAAAGCCTGCGCTCGACCCGCGACGACTACCGCAAGGACGAGGTCGCGCTGCTGGTGGCCCGCGCCCTGGCCGCCGAGGGCCGCAACGACGAGGCGCGCCAGGCCTTCGAATCGACCCTGAGCCTCTACAACACCGTCGAGGCGCGTGCGCGCTACGTGGCCTGGCTCGCGCAGCAGGGCGACAGCGCCGCCGCGCAGCGCCAGTGGGACGAGCTCCAGCAGGCCGCGCGCCACTGGAACTCGCACGCCCGCTCGGTCAACCGCGAGTGGATGCGGCTGGCCGGCGACGCGGCCCGCGGCTGAGGCCGAGCCCGAGGCCCCGACCAAGGGCATAGCCGGCCCTGCCGTTCGGCAGATCGACAGCGGCCGGCGCGGGAACGAGCATGCGGCCATCGCGCGCGCCCGGCGCGCAGGAGAGCAACGCATGCCCGCATCGATCCGCCCCCTCTTCCCGTGGGCGCTGGCCCTGGGCCTCGCGGCCCTCGCCTGCGTCCCGGCCCATGCCGCCAGCTTCGACTGCGCCAAGGCCTCGAACCCCACCGAGAAGACCATCTGCGCCACGCCCGCGCTCTCGCTGCAGGACGAGAGCATGGCCGAGCTCTATCGCAAGCAGCTCGCGATACCCGATGCGGGCCAATGGGCCACCTACCTGAAGCGCGACCAGCGCGACTGGCTCGCGGTGCGCAACCGGCACTGCAAGGCCGACGTGAAATGCCTGCGGGAAGACTACGAGCGGCGCATCCGCTACCTGGTGGAGCCGCTGCTGCACTGGACCGGCCGCTACGTGGAGGGCCGCTGTCCGAAGGACGGGCGTTTCCTGGACGTGACGCCGTCGAACGACGGCGCGCTCGACATCGAGCTCTACGTCTGCCCCGATGCGCGCGGCAACATGCTGCTGCAGGGCGGTGGCCGGCTCGACGAGCGGCAGCGGCTGGTGGTGCCGTTCGGCGGGCGTTGCACCCGCACCCTGCAATTCAGCGCCGACCGCATCGTGGTGACCGACACGCCCGCGGGCGCCGCGGAATGCGCGAGCCCGTCGACGGCCGGCACCTTCGTGCGCGATGCGCGCCGGTCGCCGTTCGAGCAGGAGTGACTGCCCGGGCGACCGACACGCCCCCGCCCGATCACTTCTTGTAGGCGGCGATACCGTCGAGGATTTCCTTGCGGGCGGCGTCGATGCCTTCCCAGCCCAGCACCTTGACCCACTTGCCGGCCTCGAGGTCCTTGTAGTGCTCGAAGAAGTGGCTGATGGCCTTCAGGCGCATCGGGTTCACGTCGTCCACCGATTTCCAGTGGCTGTAGATCGGCAGCACCTTGTCGGTCGGCACGGCCAGCACCTTGCCGTCCACGCCGGCTTCGTCTTCCATCATCAGGATGCCCAGCGGGCGGCAGGGCACGACCACGCCCGGCAGCAGCGGGTACGGCGCGATCACCAGCACGTCGACCGGGTCGCCGTCACCCGACAGCGTCTGCGGCACGTAGCCGTAGTTGGCCGGGTAGTACATGGCCGTGGTCATGAAGCGGTCGACGAAGATCGCGCCCGACTCCTTGTCGACCTCGTACTTGATCGGGTCGGCATTCATCGGGATTTCGATCACGACGTTGAAGGCATCGGGGACGTTCTTGCCGGGGGAGACTTTGTCGAAGGACATGACGTTTTTCGAGTAGTTGAAAAGTATGAGGGGGATGCGGACAAACCCGAAGTTTACTTTCCGAGTCACGGACCCGTCGCACGCGATTTCGTTTTTGCCTGTAAATTGCAGCCGTTGGCCAATCGGCTCCGCACCCCGGCTCCCCGGGATGCAGCGAGCTTCGAGGAAGCAACGCGGCGGAAATCTCGACTCCCGCGCGTTGCACGCAACGGATCCTCGCGTTTTCCGTCTCCACGTCACAACGAACGAATGGAGAAGCAACGCATGAATGGCAACACCCCCCTCATCCTCGCCATCGTCTGCGGCCTCGTGGCCGTGGCCTACGGCATCTGGGCCCGAAGTTGGATCCTCGCCAAGGACGCGGGCAACGCGCGCATGCAGGAGATCGCGGCGGCGATCCAGCAGGGCGCGGCGGCCTACCTGGCCAAGCAGTACCGCACCATCGCCATCGTGGGCGTGGTGCTCGCGATCCTGATCGCCCTGTTCCTCGACCTCACGACCGCGGTCGGCTTCGTGGTCGGCGCGGTGCTCTCGGGCGCCTGCGGCTTCATCGGCATGAACGTCTCGGTGCGCGCCAACGTGCGCACCGCGCAGGCCGCCACCCAAGGCATCGGGCCGGCGCTCGACGTGGCCTTCCGCGGCGGCGCCATCACCGGCATGCTGGTGGTCGGGCTGGGCCTGCTGGGCGTGTCGATCTTCTACTGGTTCCTGGCCTCCAGGGGCCTGCCGAGCGGCAACCATGCGCTGGCGGCGCTGCTCAATCCGCTGATCGGCTTCGCCTTCGGCTCCTCGCTGATCTCGATCTTCGCGCGGCTGGGCGGCGGCATCTTCACCAAGGGCGCCGATGTCGGCGCCGACCTGGTGGGCAAGGTCGAGGCCGGCATCCCCGAGGACGATCCGCGCAACCCCGCGGTGATCGCCGACAACGTGGGCGACAACGTCGGCGACTGCGCCGGCATGGCGGCCGACCTGTTCGAGACCTACGCGGTGACGCTGATCGCCACCATGGTGCTCGGCGCGCTGATGGTCACGGCGGCGCCGGTCAACGCGGTGCTCTATCCGCTGGCGCTGGGTGGCGTGTCGATCATCGCGTCGATCATCGGCTGCTTCTTCGTCAAGGCCTCGCCGGGCATGACCAACGTGATGCCGGCCCTCTACAAGGGCCTGGCGGTGGCGGGCATCCTGTCGCTGATCGCGTTCTGGTTCGTCACCAGCTGGCTCATCCCCGACAACGCGATCGCGGCCAGCGGCAGCCAGCTCAAGCTGTTCGGCGCCTGCTTCGTGGGCCTGGCGCTGACGGCGGCGCTGGTGTGGATCACCGAGTACTACACGGGCACGCAGTACAAGCCGGTGCAGCACATCGCGCAGGCCTCGACCACGGGCCACGGCACCAACATCATCGCGGGCCTCGGCGTGTCGATGCGCTCGACGGCCTGGCCCGTGATCTTCGTGTGCATCGCCATCCTGGCCTCGTACGCGCTGGCCGGCCTGTTCGGCATCGCGGTGGCCGCGACCTCCATGCTCAGCATGGCCGGCATCGTGGTGGCGCTGGACGCCTACGGCCCCATCACCGACAACGCCGGCGGCATCGCCGAGATGAGCGAGCTGCCCGCGAGCGTGCGCGACATCACCGACCCGCTGGATGCGGTGGGCAACACCACCAAGGCCGTGACCAAGGGCTACGCCATCGGCTCGGCCGGCCTCGCGGCGCTGGTGCTGTTCGCCGACTACACGCACAAGCTCGAGAGCTTCGGGCTGAACATCACGTTCAACCTCAGCGACCCGATGGTGATCGTCGGCCTGTTCATCGGCGGCCTGATCCCCTACCTGTTCGGCGCGATGGCGATGGAAGCCGTGGGCCGCGCGGCGGGCTCGGTGGTCGAGGAAGTGCGCCGGCAGTTCCGCGACATCCCCGGCATCATGGAAGGCACCGCCAAGCCCGAGTACGGCAAGGCCGTGAGCATGCTGACCGGCGCGGCCATCAAGGAGATGATGATCCCCTCGCTGCTGCCGGTGCTGGTGCCGATCGTGGTCGGCCTGCTGCTCGGACCGAAGGCCCTGGGCGGCCTGCTGATGGGCACCATCGTCACGGGCCTGTTCGTCGCCATCTCCATGTGCACCGGCGGCGGTGCCTGGGACAACGCCAAGAAGTACATCGAGGACGGCCACTTCGGCGGCAAGGGCAGCGAGACGCACAAGGCCGCCGTCACCGGCGACACCGTGGGCGATCCCTACAAGGACACGGCCGGCCCGGCCGTGAACCCGCTGATCAAGATCATCAACATCGTGGCACTGCTCATCGTGCCGCTGGTGGTGAAGTTCCATGCCGGCGATGC
>NZ_JBZAYE010000469.1:0-5871 GCF_058244205.1 Variovorax sp. 20P10.2.4 | reverse complement strand
CAGGCGCGCGCCGCGCTCGGGCCGCTCGCGATCCTGGTCAACAACGCGGGCGCGGCCGAGAGCGCGCCCTTCCTCAAGACCTCGGTCGAGCTCTGGCAGCGCATGCTGTCGGTCAACCTCACGGGCAGCTTCCTGTGCACCCAGGCGGCGCTGCCCGACATGCTCGAGGCCGGCTGGGGCCGCATCGTCAACATCGCGAGCACCGCGGGGCAGAAGGGCTATGCCTACGTCGCGGCCTACACGGCGGCCAAGCACGGCGTGATCGGGCTGACGCGCTCGCTGGCGCTCGAGGTGGCGCGCAAGGGCGTGACGGTGAACGCGGTCTGCCCGGGCTACACCGACACCGACATCCTGCGCAACAGCGTCGCCAACGTGGTCGGCAAGACCGGCCGCAGCGAGGCCGATGCGCTGGCGGAGTTCTCGAGCGTGAACCCGCAGCGCCGCATCGTGCAGCCCTCGGAGGTGGCCGACGCGGTGCGCTGGCTGTGCGGCGAGGGCGCCGCCTCGGTCAACGGGCAGTCGATCTCGGTCTCGGGTGGGGAGGTCACATGAAGCACAACGATGCCTCGCATGCCGCGCTGAGCGACGCCGAGGAACTGGGCCACGAGGCGCGCGCGCGCACCGAGGACCATGCGGCCCTCAAGCTGTGGCTGCGCATGCTGGCCAGCACCACCCAGATCGAGGCCGAGATCCGGCGCCGGCTGCGCGAGCGCTTCGGCATCTCGCTGGCGCGCTTCGACTACATGGCGCAGCTCTACCGCCACAAGGAAGGGCTGAAGATGCGCGTGCTCTCGCGCTACCTGATGGTGACCGGCGGCAACGTCACCGGCCTCACCGACGAGCTGGAGCGCGAGGGCGTGGTGGCGCGCGCGCCCAGCCCCGAGGACCGCCGGGCCTGGATCGTGAGCCTCACGCCCAAGGGCCGGACCAGCTTCGAGGCGATGGCCAGCGAGCACGAGCAGTGGATCCTCGAGATGTTCTCGGGCCTGGACATGAAGACCATCAAGCAGATGCATGCCCAGCTCGGCGAGCTGCGCGTGCACGTGATGCGCAGCGAGCCCGCGGGCGAGGAGGGCTGAGCCATGGCCGAGACTCCCATGCGCTTCGCCGAATTCAGCCGGCCGCGGCTGATCCGCTTCTCGGACTGCGATCCGGCCGGCATCGTCTTCTACCCGCAGTACTTCGTGATGCTCAACGGGCTGGTCGAGGACTGGGTCAACGAGGAGCTCGGCATCGGCTACGACGCGCTGGTCACCGGCCGCCGCGTCGGGCTGCCGACCGTCAAGCTCGAGGCCGATTTCCGCGCCGTGAGCCGCATGGGCGACCGGGTGGCGCTGGGGCTGTCGGTCGAGCGGCTCGGTTCGCGCTCGCTGACGCTGCGGCTGCGCTGCTTCGAGCCGGTGTCGGGCGAAGTGCGTATGCAGGTCAGCCAGGTGCTGGTGACCACTTCGCTGGAAACCCACAGGGCGATCGAGATTCCGCCCGACCTGCGCGCGGCGATCCTGCGGGGAGCGGTGCCTTCTTAAGCCCCGGGGAATGTCGATCCCTCTAAAGGAGGAGTTCCCCCTGCTTGTACTACCAGCGTACTGCTCCCACAATTCCGGGCCTGGGAAAATAAGGCGGAGTTGAATGGGAACGGTTGATGAGAATTCTGCTGGTTGACGATCACGGCCTCGTGCGCGAGGGCGTGGCACTTCTTTTGCGCTCGCTCGATCCCAAGATCGGCGTGCACCAGACCGCCGACATCCACGATGCGATCGCGGCCATGCGCACGCACGGCCCGTTCGACATCGTGCTGCTCGACCTCGAGATGCCCGGCATGCGCGAGCTCGACTCGCTGCACCTGTTCCGCGGCCAGTTCCCCGAGCAGGCGGTGGTCGTGCTGTCGGCCAACGAAGACCCCAACACGGTGCGCCGCGCGATCGACGACGGCGCCATGGGCTACGTCAAGAAGTCGCTCGACCCGGCGACCATGATGCAGGCGCTGCGCGTGGTGCTCGACGACGGCATCTACGTGCCGCCGGTCTGCCTCGAGCCGCCGCGCACCGACGAGCCCTCGCCGGCCGACCGGCTCGCGAGCCTGCGGCTGTCGCCGCGCCAGGAGGAAGTGCTGCTGCGCCTGGCGCACGGCAAGTCGAACAAGGCGATCGCGCGCGAGCTCAACATCTCCGACACCACCGTGAAGTCGCACCTGAAGGTGGTGTTCGAGATCCTCGACGTCCACAGCCGCACCCAGGCCATGTACGAGCTCTCCCGCCTCGGCTGGCGCGCGATGGAAGCCGGATGAGGAACCGGGCCGCGGCGCTGGTCGCCGAGCAGGTCGGGTTGCTCGCGACCCAGTCGCGCAACGCCGTCCTCGGCTTGCTGGTCGGCTGCTCCTTCGTTTCCGCGATCCTGGCGCGGCACGTCTCTTGGGTGCTGATCGGCGCCTGGCTGGCGCTGTTCATCGGCGCCAATGCCTACCGCATGCGGCTGGGCGCGCGCCTGCTGAGCGACCGCGAGCCGCGCGATGCCGCGGCGCTGAGCAAGTTCTTCTACATCGCGCTGATCAATGGCATCTGGATCGGCCTGCTGCCCGTGATGTTCTTCGGCGTGCTGCCCGACGAGTCGCGGCTCGCGCTGACCGTGATCGTGCTGCTCGCGGCGGCCGGCGGCGCCGCCACCTATGCCTCGTTCGCGCGCGGCTACCTGTGCTTCCTGCTGGTCGGGGTGCCGCTGGTGGCGCTGGGCTGGGGCCTGCACGGTGGCCCGCGCGCCTGGGCGGTGGTGCTGTCGCTGCTGATGTACGCGGTGGTGATGGCGCGCTTCTCGACCTACCTCGCGAGCGTGTTCGAGCGCTCGGTGCTGATCCGCTTCGAGGCCGACGCGCAGCGCGAGCAGGCCGAGCGGATGCGCGTGATCGCCGAGGAGGAGCGCGGCAAAGCGGTGGAGGCGCGCCACGCGGCCGAGGAGGCGAGCCTGTCGAAGTCGCGCTTCCTGGCCAATGCCAGCCACGACCTGCGTCAGCCGGCCCAGGCGCTCGCGCTCTACACGGCGGTGCTGACGCACAACGCCGAGACCGACGAGCAGCGCCAGATCGCGCGCAGCATCGCCGAGGCCAGCCGCGTGCTGGGCGACCTGCTCGACAACCTGCTCGACATGTCGCGCCTCGACGCCGGCGCGGTGCAGCCGCGCGCGCAGGCGGTCGACATCGGCCAGATGCTGGCGCGCCAGGGCACCGAGGCACGCGCCATGCTGGCCGGGCGCAACGTGCGGGTGGAAGTGGAGGGCGGTGCCTTCGTGGCCCAGACCGACCCGGTGCTGCTCGAGCGCGCGCTGCGCAACATCGTCGGCAACGCGGTGAAGTTCACCGCCTCGGGACTGATCGCCATCCGCGCCCACATCGTCGGTCCGGTGATCCGCTTCGAGGTCGAGGACACGGGCCAGGGCATCGCGAGCGAGCACCAGACGCTGATCTTCGAGGAGTTCTTCCAGGTCGACAACAAGGAGCGCGACCGGGCCCGCGGCCTCGGGCTCGGGCTGTCGATCGTGCGCCGGCTGATCCACATGCTCGGCGGCGAGGTGAAGGTGGAATCGGCGGCCGGCAAGGGCTCGAAGTTCACGCTGACCATTCCCGCGCTGTTCACGCGCGCGCCCGACGAATCCGACCTGCGGCCGCGCCCCTCGGTGCCGATGCCCGACCTGCGCGGCCGGCGTGTGCTGGTGATCGACGACGAACAGATGGTGAGCAACAGCCTGAGCGCGCTGCTCCAGACCTGGGGCGCCGACGTCGACACCGCCGACGGCCTGCATGCCGCGCTCGCCCTCGGGCCGCCCGGCAACTGGCAGCTGTGCCTGTGCGACCTGCGCCTGCGCGGCGGCGAGGACGGCATCTCCACGGCGGCGCGGCTCAGCCGCGATGCGCCCGACCTGCCGATCGTCTTCATCACGGGCGACACGGCCCCCGGGCGCATCGAGCAGGCGACCCGCACCGGCCGGCCGCTGATGCACAAACCGGTGGACGAACTCCAGCTGGCCAGACAGGTGCGCGCCTTGCTCTGAGCCCGACCGCCCAGGCTCACCGTCGGCGGGCCACGATTTCCTTTCTCTCGCTCCCGCCGTCCCATGTTCTCGCCCACCGCGCAGCCGCTGTCCATTCCCTTCGACGAATGGAAGCCTCCCGAGCCGCTGCAGCTCGATGCCGTCGTGATCGGCTCGGGCTATGGCGGCAGCGTGGCCGCGCTGCGGCTCGCGCAGGCCGGGCGGCGCGTGGTGCTGCTCGAGCGCGGCTCGGAGTTCCTGCCGGGCGAATTCGCCAACGACGTGGGCCAGCTGCCCAAGTACCTGCGCTTCCAGGGCCCGCAAGGGCCGATGGGCAGCCCCTGCGGCCTGTTCGAGTGGCGCGCCGGACCGGGCATGGTCTCGCTGGTGGCCAACGGCTTCGGCGGCGGCAGCCTGATCAATGCCGGCGTGCTGGTGCAGCCCGACGACGACGTCTTCGCCCAGCCCGCGTGGCCGGCCCAGATCCGCCATGCGCTCGACGACGACAAGCCCGGCCTGCGCCTGCCGTCGGCCTTCGCGCGCGCCAAGGAGCAGCTGCAGGGCACGCGCTTCTCGATCCGCAGCGCGAACGGCGCCGAGGCCGACCCGCTGCCCAAGTCGCAGGCCCTGGTGAAGCTCTGCGAGACGCTGCAGCGCGACAAGACGCTGCGCAAGCACGCGCCACGGGTGCACACGGCGGAGCTGACCATCGATCCGGCACATTGCAGCCACTGCGGCGACTGCTTCACCGGCTGCAACACGCCCGGCGCCAAGCACACCCTGCCCACCACCTACCTGAAGCAGGCGGGCGAGCGGGGCGTGCAGTTCGTCAGCCGCTGCACGGTCTACGCGCTCGAGCCGCAGCGCAACACCGGCCGCTGGCGCTTCACCGCGGTGGAGACGGAACGCAGCCGCGACCTGCGCAACATGGCCGACCTGGTGGAGCAGCACGGCCGAACCTTCGAGGCCGCGCTGGTGGTGGTCGCGGCCGGCACCTTCGGCAGCACCGAGCTGCTGATGCGTTCGCAGAAGGTGCACGAGCATTTCACGCTGTCGCCCACGCTGGGCACGCGCGTGAGCGCGAACGGCGACAGCGTGAGCGTGATCGCCGACCTCGAGACGCCGGTGAACAACGTGGGCCGGGGCGCGATCCCCGAGGCCAAGGCCGGGCCGCCCGTGGGGCCGACGATCACCACGCTGCTCGACCTGCGCGGCAGCGGCGACGACCGGCCGCCGCTGCAGGACCGCGTGATGCTGCAGGACGGCGCGGTGCCCGGCCCGCTGTCGCGCCTGTACGAGGAAATGCTGGCCATCGCCTGGACCCTGCGCCACATCGGCGCGCGGGCACCGGCGCCGCGCGCGCATGGCAACGGCATCGATCCGCTGGCCGCCTCGCCAGAACTCGCCGCCCACAGCCAGCTGCTGCTGGCGATGGGCCACGACAGCTCGCAGGGGCGGGCGGTCTGGGTGCCCGAGATGGACGGCATCGCGCCCTACTGGCCGCGGCCGCAGGAGGCGCGCACCTACGCCGCGCAACAGCGCTTCTTCGACGCGGGCACGAAGCGCGATGGCGTGCACATGCACCTGCCGACC
The DNA here is from genome assembly GCF_058244205.1 of Variovorax sp. 20P10.2.4. Taxonomy (NCBI): domain Bacteria; kingdom Pseudomonadati; phylum Pseudomonadota; class Betaproteobacteria; order Burkholderiales; family Comamonadaceae; genus Variovorax; species Variovorax sp. 20P10.2.4. The sequence continues at coordinate 258 of NZ_JBZAYE010000469.1, read as the reverse complement.
TGGCAGGCGCTGCCGCCGGGCGCCGCCACCTTGCTGTCGGGGCCGAAGCCCGACCCGTTCGCGATGACGGTGCATCCGCTCGGCGGCTGCCCGATGGGCGACAACCACGACTCGGGCGTGGTCGACCACCTGGGGCGGGTCTGGCGCGGCGACAACGAGCTCTGGCACGGCCTCCACGTGCTCGACGGCTCGATCGTTCCGACCTCGCTGGGCTGCAATCCGCTGTGGACCATCACCGCGCTGGCGGAACGCGCGATG